>NZ_JAMZBD010000162.1:0-6372 GCF_024158685.1 Halomonas sp. 707D4
TCAAGGGCCACTCCGCCCACCCGGGAACTTCCGAACTGGTGGGGCGCGCCATCCAGAAGGCCGTCAAGGCGTGCAACCTGCCCGAGGGCGTGTTCTCGCTGCTGTTCGGCGCCGGCAACGAGATCGGCCAGGCCCTGGTCACCGATGCGCGTATCCAGGCAGTCGGCTTCACCGGCTCGCGCAGCGGCGGCATGGCGCTGGTCGAGGCCGCCCAGGCGCGCCCCCAGCCGATCCCGGTCTACGCCGAGATGAGCAGTATCAACCCGGTCTTCTTGCTGCCGGAGGCGCTCAAGGCCAATGCCCAGGGGCTTGGCGAGGCCTTCGTCGGCTCGCTCAACATGGGCGCCGGGCAGTTCTGCACCAATCCAGGGCTGGTGATCGCGGTCAAGGGCAGTGATCTCGAGACGTTCACCCAGGCGGCGCAGAAGGCGGTCGAGCAGAGCGGTGCCCAGACCATGCTCACCCCGGGCATCCACCGCGCCTATGAACAGGGCGTGACGGCGCTGGGCGGCGAAGCCGGCGTACGCGAAGTGGCGCGCGGTCAGACCGGCGAGGAGGGCTACCAGTGCCAGACCGGGCTGTTCGCGACCTCCGCCGAGGCATTTCTGGCCTCCAAGGTCATGCAGGAAGAGGTATTTGGTGCCAGCTCGCTGATCATCGAGTGCCAGGACATGGCGGAAGTGAAGAAGGTGGCCGAGCAGCTCGAAGGGCAGTTGACCGCCACGCTGCACATGAACGATGCCGATATCGATGCCGCCAAGACGTTGATCCCGACCCTCGAGCGCAAGGCGGGGCGGATTCTCGCCAACGGCTGGCCGACGGGCGTCGAGGTGTGCCACGCCATGGTACACGGCGGCCCATACCCCTCCACCTCGGATAGCCGCACCACGTCGGTGGGTAGCGCCGCCATCAAGCGCTTCTTGCGCCCGGTATGCTACCAGTCGCTGCCGGAAGCCCTCTTGCCCGAGGCGCTCAAGGAGTCCAATCCGCTCAAGGTGAGCCGCCTGGTGGATGGCAAGCGCAACGCCTGATGGCGCAAGGCTTCCTACCGATGACGTAGTGTCCAAGCAGGCAAGCGATTGCCTGCTTTTTTATCGCCTGTCGCCCGCAACCACGAAGGGAAACTGCATGAGTGAAACAATCATCCTGACCCTCGAGGAAGCCACTTCCCTGAGCCTCGACGTCCTTCGACACAACGGTTACAGCCCGGCCCACGCCGAGGCCATCACCCGCAGCGTGGTCGCTGCCCAGCGTGACGAATGTCACTCCCACGGCCTGTATCGGCTGATCGGCTGCGTGGAAACCGCGCGCAACGCCGGCGTGGATACCCAGGCGCTGCCGGTGGTGCACGACCAGGCGCCGGGCGTGGTGCGAATCGATGCCCAGCGCGGCTGCTCGCTGCTCGCCTTCGAGACGGGCTTGCCGACACTCATCGAAAAGGCGCGGCGCCAAGGGCTGGCGGCCATGGCCATCAATCGCTGCTTTCACTTCTCGGCGCTGTGGCCGGAAGTGGAGGCGATCTCGAGCCAGGGACTGGTCGGTATCGCCATGACGCCGACCCATCCTTTCGTGGCGCCGGCCGGCGGCACGCGACCGCTGCTGGGCACCAATCCGCTGGCGTTCTCCTGGCCGCGCCCGGACGGCGCTCCTTATACCTTCGACTTCGCGACCAGCGAAGTGGCAAGAGGCGAGATCGAGCTGCACCGGCGCGCCGGCAAGTCCATTCCTGCTCACTGGGCGATGGACGGCGAAGGCAACCCCACCACCGACCCCGCCGCAGCGCTGGCCGGCGCCATGCGTACCTTCGGCGGGCACAAGGGCTCGGCGCTTTCCACCATGATCGGACTCTTGGCCGGGCCCTTGATCGGTGACGTGCTGGGGCACGAGACGGCACCGGCCAATGCCGAGGGAACCGGCAAGCCGTTTCACGGCGAGCTCGTCATCGCTCTCAGCCCTCAGGCTTTTCTGGGGAGCGAGGCCGAGCACCACCTGCGCCATGCGGAAACCCTGTTCGATGAAATCCTCGGCCAGGGAGCGCGGCTGCCTTCGCAGCGGCGTTTCGAGGCGCGCGA
Source organism: Halomonas sp. 707D4 (assembly GCF_024158685.1). Taxonomy (NCBI): domain Bacteria; kingdom Pseudomonadati; phylum Pseudomonadota; class Gammaproteobacteria; order Oceanospirillales; family Halomonadaceae; genus Halomonas; species Halomonas sp. 707D4. The sequence continues at coordinate 2,073 of NZ_JAMZBD010000162.1, forward strand.
GCGTACGCGGCGCGATGACATGCGCCTGCCCAAGGCACTGGTCGACGAACTGAAAGAGCTAATGAGGTAAAAGCGCGCGTGCCATCAATAGGAGCGTTCATTAGCGATGCGTCATTTGTGACCCTCGAACAGCTGGCCTATTCTGGGAGTTCACCATGGATAACCCACTGAATTTCATGTTTTTCTAAAGGAGTAGAGAATGATGCACGCAAGCGATGTCGGGACCCTTCGCCCTCTGCGCTGGGCGATTGGCGCCGCGTTTTTCGGGGCGAGCGGTTTGGCGTGGGGTGAGGTCAGCGTGACGGAGGAGCGCGTGGCCGAGAACGTCGAAAGCGAAGAGATCTCTTTCGACGTGGTGCAGATCGTCAGCGGCCTCGAGCACCCCTGGGCGGTGGCCTGGCTGCCGGATGGGCGAATGCTGATCACCGAGCGGCCCGGGCGGCTTCAACTGATCGATGGCGACAGCGTCACCGAGCTCGACAACCTGCCGAAGACCGACGCCGAAGAGGACGACGACTCTGCCGTCGAGGGCGGCAACCAGGGCGGGCTGCTCGATGTCGTGGTGCACCCGGACTACGCCGACAACGGCTGGGTCTACTTCACCTACTCGAGCCCGGGCGACCCGCGCGCGCTCAGCACCTATGAGCCGGGCTATGGCACCGGCACCGCCGTGGCGCGGGCACGCATCGACGCCGATAACGCTACCCTGACCGATCTCGAAACCGTCTACACCCAGATCCCGCGCACGCATCCCGGCGCCCACTACGGCTCGCGCATCGTCTTTCCCGGCGACGGCTCGCTGTTCTTCCCGATCGGCGATCGCAACGTCCAGAACCTGCCCCAGGACCTGACCAACCCCGGCGGCAAGATGATTCGCCTGCAGGAAGATGGCGGCGCCCACCCGGACAACCCCTTCATTGGCGTGGAGCCTGGCAACCTGCGCCCGGAAATCTACTCCTATGGCCACCGCAACAACCAGGGCCTGGCGCTGCACCCCGAGACGAGCGAGCTCTGGGCGGTGGACCACGGCCCCAACGGCGGCGACCGCCTCTATCGCGTGGAGCAGGGTGCCAACTACGGCTGGCCGATGATCGCCCACGGCACCGAGTACACTACCGACGAGCACATTGGCCTGGGCCGCGAGGCGCCGGGAGTGACGCCGGCGAACCACATCTGGGAAGACTCCATGGCGCCCTCGGGGCTTGCGTTCTACACCGGCGACGTGGCCGAGTGGCAGAACAACCTGTTCGCCGGCTCGCTCAAGCGCGAGCAGCTTCATCGCCTGGTCGTGGATGAACAGGGCGAGATCACCCACGAGGAGATGCTGCTGGCCGACACCCTGGGTCGCATCCGCGACGTGCGCCAGGGCCCGGACGGCTTTCTCTACGTGCTGACCGACGAAGAGGACGGCGGGCTCTACCGTCTCGAGCCGCGAAGCGACACCGATAGCTGAAGACGTCGCACTGCAATGATCGGGCACCTTCGGGTGCCCGATGGCGTTTTGGGCGATGCAAGAAAACCGCTTGCCTTGGCGTCTCACTCATTTCGAGGTGCATGCGGGATCGAGGTAAGCCCGCGCAAGCGTCGCGGTGCCCTCGATGAACCCCTCCCCGAGCGAGCGGGCGGTGTGGCTGTCGGCGTGGGTGGCAAGCCAGGCGCTCAGCATGATGCGGCGAATCATGATGAAGGTGTCGAGCGCGGCGTCGTCGGCGGCGTCGAACTCGGCCACTGTCCGGTAGCCGCGAATCCAGGCCTGGCGCAGCCGGGGAATCAGCGGGTCGAGTTCAAAAAAGCTGATGGCGGCGGCGAAATCGAAGGCGTACCAGCAAAAGCCGCAGTCGTCGAAGTCGATCACGGCGAGCTGATCGTTCTCCACCAGCAGGTTGGCCAGGCGCAGGTCGGCGTGCACGAGCCCGTAGCGCCCGGAAAGCCGGTCATAAACGCCGATGACCCGGTGAATCCGCTCGATGGCACAAGCGATGACCCGCTCGTCGCTCACGGTAAGCCCCGGTGCCTGGCGCCAGTCGCCCCAGAGCCCGTGGGGGCCGATCATCGAGTCCAGGTGCCAGCGCGTGCGCACGAAGTTTTCGGGCGGCGTCCAGCGCCGGCTGTGCTCGTGAAGCGCGGCGGTGAGGGCGCCGAGCTTTTCGAACCAGGCAGGAAGCGTGTCGTCCGCCTGCGGGGAATGACCTTCGATGAAATCGAAGCCTACTGCGTGAAAGCGGCGGCCACCCAGAGCGAGTTCGACCACCGGGCTCGGGCCTGTCGTGGAAAGCGGTAAGGGTGCTCGAAGGCGGGTATCGACGCGCAGTGCCGCAAGCCAGTCAAGCTCCGATTCGATTTCCGCTCGCGTGTGGTAGTCCGGGCGGTGTACCCGCAGCACGCGGCGGCGCCCGGTTTGGGGGCAGCGGGCCAGAAAGGTGGCGTTTTCCGAGGTGGTCAGAAGCTCGATGCGGGTATCGGCGGGTAGCTGCCAAGCGGGCAGCGCGGCGATCAGGCGCTGCTCGAGCCGGGCCAGCAGGGCCGGGGTGAAAGTCACGACTTTTCAGAAACCTCTTGATACGTATGGAGCGACTCGCCGGTCTTTTTTGCAGGCCCCGCAGTAACGCACTCCGCCCGATGTCAGACACGGCTGGAGTGACGTGGCCAGCACAGCAGCCTCCGGCGATCAGTTTTACTGATTCAGTCCGACGTCTTCACCAATAACCCGCAGGAGGGCTCGGCCCAGCGGGTGTCCCGGGTAAACACGATGTCGCAGACCACGAGGGCATAGTGGCGGCGAATCTCGTCGTCCACCCGGGCGCGCAGGCGGTCCTGCTCGGCCAGGCCAAGCGCGGCGTCGTCGCTTTTCACCACGTGAACCAGCACGTAAAGAAGCCGCCCCGGGCGCACGATACGAACGCGCACCGCCTCCGTTGCCACTCCCTCGAGCCCGCGGGCCACGGCCTGGCGCACTGGCTCTGCCACCGCCACCGGCGGTGTCTTGTTGGTCAGCTCACCCAGCGCCTGGCCGGCGATACGTACCGGCACGCCCAGGCACAGCAGCACCACTGCGATGACCAGTATCGAATCGACGTAAGGCACCAGGCGCGTCGAATCCAGCGCCTTGAGCGCGAGCATGAGACAGAACGCCGCCAGCACCCCGGCGGAGATGGCGCTATTGACCACCCAGTTGAGCTTGTCCGCCGCGACCAGAGGGCTTGCGACGTGGCGCTGGCTCACGTGCATCACCCAGGCGGTCAGCGAGCAGGCAAGCGTGGCGAAGCCTGCGTAGAGCACCGCCAGACCCGCCGCGATCTCGCGACCGCCGGTCAACAGCGCCGCCACCGCGTCCACCAGCGCGAAGATGGAGACGCCCAGAATCAGAAGCCCCTTGCACAGGTTCACCAGCGACTCGAAGTAGCTGTAGCCGAACGGGTAGGCGTCGCTGTCCGGCTGGCTCGCCAGCCGACTGACCTTGAGCGTGACCAGTGCCACCACGAAGTAAACGAGGTTGAAAAGCCCATCGAGCAGAATGGCCTGAGAGTTCGAGGCGAGCGTGGCAATGATGCCCACCACACCGATCAGCAGGGCCATGAAGGCGGAAAATCCCAGGGTACCGGCTTCGGTCTTCACTACGTGCGCTCCACAGGCAGGTTCAAGAGCGAGTAAGCATAGCAACTTTGGTGCCCTGCGGGCGCTTTGGAAAGCCCCGATCAGTTGTACTAGCCTTTAGAGCGTGTTTATTCATCCGTACGCGGAGCCGTTGGTCAATCAACCAGGAGGGTAGCGATGCCGATGTTGAATGCAGGAACCGAACAGGGAACCCCGGTCGAGCTTTACTACGAGGTTCACGGAGCGGGCAAGCCCGTCGTACTGATTCACGGCTGGCCGTTGAGCTCTCGCTCCTGGGAGCCCCAGGTCGCGCCGCTGGTCGAGGCGGGCTATAAGGTCGTCACCTACGATCGCCGCGGCTTCGGCAAGTCCACCCAGGCCGACGGCGGCTACGATTACGATACCCTGGCCTTCGATCTCAAGAAACTGCTGGACGCGCTGGATCTCAACGATGCCACTCTGGTCGGCTTTTCCATGGGTGGCGGCGAAGTGGCGCGCTACATCGCAAGCTACGGTACCGAGCGGGTCAGCAAGGCGGTCCTCGCCGCCGCCGTGCCGCCGTACCTCTACAAGTCTGATGACAACCCGGACGGCGGCCTCGACGACGCTACCATCGATCAGTTCCTCGACGGCGTGCGCGGCGACCGCCTGGCGTTTCTCGAGGACTTCACCAATAACTTCTTCGCCGCCGGCGACAAGAGCGATC
>NZ_JAMZBD010000163.1:0-6369 GCF_024158685.1 Halomonas sp. 707D4
GACCGGGCGGACCTGGAGCTTGCCCTGCGCGACGCCGAGGCCCAGCTGAGCAACGCCCGGGCGGTCGTCGCCCTCGAGCAGGCCGAGCAGGAGCGCGCCCGCGGCGACTACGCCCGCTTTGGTCAGGAGCTTTCCGCCGAGCGCCGGGCGCTGGTGCTGCGCGAGCCCCAGCTGCGCCAGGCCCAGGCCCAGCTTACCCAGGCCGAGGTGGTGCGCGACCAGGCCGCGCTGAACCTGGAGCGCGCCACGCTCACCGCCCCCTGGCGCGCCATGGTGGCCGAGCGCACGGTGGGCGCCGGCAGCCTCTTGAGCCAGGGCACCGAGGTGCTGAGCCTGGTCGGGGTGGAGCAGTTCTGGGTGCGCGCGTCGCTGCCCGGCGATACGCTTTCCTGGCTCGAACCCGGCGACGAGGTGACGTTGACCAGCCAGAGCTGGGCGGCGGACGAGCAGCGTGAGGGCACGCTGGTGTCGATTCTGCCGAGTCTCGAGGAGAACGGCCTGCAGGCCCAGCTTCTGATCGGCGTCGACGACCCGCTGGCGCTCGACGGCGAAGGCCCGTCGCTGCGCCTGGGCGACGTGCTGCGGCTGCGCTACCACACCACCGCCCGGCGCCCGCTGATCGCCCTGCCCTCCGCCGCGCTGCGCCCCGGCGAGCGGGTCTGGTGGCTCGACGACGAGGACCGTTTGCAGAGCAGCACGGTGACGCTCGCCTATCGCGGCGAGGAGCAGGCGCTGGTCAGCGACGGCCTGGAAGAGGGCCAGCGAGTGGTCACCGCCGGCCTCGCCCAGCCCCGGGTGGGCCAGCAGGTACGCCCGCGCTCCCCCGCCGACACCCCGGCCCAGAGCGAGGAGGCCCCATGATGCGCAAGGGCCCGCTCGCCTGGATGGTCGACCACGGCGTGGCGCCGAACCTTCTGATGGTGCTGTTCATCGTCGGCGGCCTGATGGCGTCCCTGGCCATCAAGAAGGAGGTGTTTCCCGACTTCGAGAGCGAGACCGTCCAGGTCTCCATCAGCTACCCTGGCGCCACGCCGGAGGACATCGAGCAGAGCCTGCTGCTGCCGGTGGAGGCGGCGGTCACCAACGTCGAAGGCATCGACGAGCTGACCGCCACCGCCAACGAGGGCAGCGGCGTGGTGTACGCCACGCTGATCGACGGCGTCGACGTAATGCGCGTCTACCAGGAGATCCAGCAGGCAGTGAACGCCATCACTACCTTCCCCAACGCCGCCGACCCGCCCCGCTTCACCCTGGCCGGGTTCTCGCGCGGGGTGATGCGCCTGCAGGTCTACGGCGATGCGAGCCTGGGGGCGCTTCACGACGCCGCCGAGAACGTGCGCGCCGAGCTCCAGGCCACCAGCGGCATCTCCCGGGCGGAGCTCTCGGGCAATCGCGACCGCGAGATTCAGGTGCTGCTCGACGAGGAGGCCATCGAGCGGTTCGGTCTCGATCACCAGCAACTTGCCGCACGCATCGCCGAGGAAGCGCTCGATCTCGCCAGCGGCCAGCTCACCACCGCCGAGGGCGAGTGGCTGATCCGCTACCAGGGCCGGCGCAACAGCGCCGCCGAATTCGCCCGGCTGCCGATCCTCACCACCGCCCAGGGCGCGCCGGTGGAGCTTGGCCAGATCGCCGAGGTGCGCGAGGGCTTCGCCGAGGTCGGCCGCGAGGAGTTCTACAACGGCCAGCGCGGACTCTCCGTGGATGTCTACCAGGTGGGCGACCAGACCCCGACCAGCATCTCCCACGCGGTCAGCGGCGAGCTCGAGCGCCTGCGCGCCGGCCTGCCCGAGGGCATCTTCCTGGACGTTTCCCGCGACAGCTCCGAGGTCTACGAGGACCGCCTGGGGCTTCTGCTCAAGAACGCCTGGATGGGCCTGGCGCTGGTGATGATCCTGATGGCGCTGTTTCTCGAGGCGCGCCTCGCCTTCTGGGTGACGCTGGGCATCCCCACCGCCTTTCTGGGCGCGATGCTGTTTCTGCCCTGGATCGGCGTGTCGCTCAACATGATGTCGATGTTCGCCTTCATCATCGCCCTCGGCATCGTGGTGGACGACGCCATCATGGTCGGCGAGAACATCTACAGCTACCGCGAACAGGGCTACTCGCTGCGCGACGCGGCGGTCAAGGGCGCCCAGGAGATCGCGGTGCCGCTGACTTTCGCGATCCTCTCCAACGTGGTGGCGTTTCTGCCGCTGCTGTTTCTGCCCGGGTTTCTCGGGCTGATCTTCGCCGTGGTGCCGGTGGTGGTCATCACGGTGTTTCTGATCTCCTGGATCGAGGCGCTGTTCATCCTGCCGGCGCACCTGGCACACAGCCGCAAGCCGCGCCAGACCCCGGCCTGGCAGCGCCCGCTCGAGCGCCTGCGCCAGCGCCTGCAGGGCGGGCTTCATGCCTTTACCTACCAGCGCTTCGAACCCTTCCTGCAGCGTGCCCTGAACCAGCGGCTGTTGAGCGTATCCCTGGGTATCGCCCTGCTGCTGGTGGTCATGGCCTGGGCGATGAGCGGGCGGCTGGGCTTCTCGCTGATGCCCCGGGTCGAGTCCGACCAGGTGCAGGCCAGCGTCACCCTGCCGATCGGCAGCCATATCAGCGTCAGCCGCGAGCTCAGCCAGCAGCTGCTCGACGCCGCCGAGACGCTCAGCGAGCGCGAACCCACCCTCGCCTTCGAGAGCACCCGCAGCCGGCTCGACGGCGAAAGCCTGGAGGTGACCCTCGACATCGCCCGGGACAGCCTCGATGCCTGGCCGCCGTCGCGCATCGCCACCGAGTGGCGCGAGCTCGCCGGTGACCTGGTCGGCGCGCAGTCGGTGCGCTTTGCCTCGGACGTGGGCGGGCCCGGCAGCGGCGCCGCCTTGAGCCTGCGGCTTTCCCACCCCAACACCCAGGTGCTCGAAGCCGCCGCCCAGCGCCTGGCCGAGCAGCTCGGCGAGTACGGGCTGACGGACATTGACAGCGGCCTGGGCGACGGCAAGCCGCAGCTCGAGATGCGCCTCTCCGCCGAAGGGCGGGCGCTGGGGCTGACCGGATCGGATCTCGCCCAGGCGCTGCGCGGCCCGCTGCAGGGCGCCACCGCCATCGAGCAGTTCATCGGCCGCCAGGAGGTGAGCGTCGAGGTGCGCCTGCCGGAGCAGGACCGGGCGAGCCTGAACGCGCTCTACCGGCTGCCGGTGCGCACCCCGGAGGGCCTGAGCATTCCGCTCTCCCGGGCGGCGGACATCACCCTGAGCCAGGCCTCCAGCAGCCTTTCACGCATCGACGGACGGCGCATCATCACCGTGACCGCGGACGCCGACGGCGACCAGGCGATCAACCAGGTGCTGGCGACCCTGCAGGAGGACGTCTTCCCGACGCTTGCCAATACCTGGCCGGGGCTCGAGGTCACCCTCGGCGGGCGCCAGCAGGACACCGCCGACAACCTGGCCACCTTGCGAACCGCCATGTGGCTGATGCTCGCCGCGCTCTACGCGCTGCTGGCGATTCCCTTCAGAAGCTACCTGCAGCCGCTATTGGTGATGGCCGCCATTCCCTTCGGACTGGTGGGGGCCGTGGCGGGCCACGTGCTGATGGGCTTCGGGCTGTCGATCATCAGCCTTCTCGGGATGCTGGCGCTCTCCGGGGTGGTGATCAACGACGCGCTGGTGCTGATCGACTACGCCAACCGCAAGCGCCGCGAGGGCATGGCGGCGCGCGAGGCGATCGTCGCCGCCGCCACGCGCCGGCTGCGCCCGATCATGATGACCACGCTCACCACCTTCCTGGGGCTGGCGCCGATGATCCTCGAGACCTCGCGCCAGGCACGCTTCATGATCCCGATGGCAATCTCGCTGGGCTTCGGCATGCTGTTCGCCACCGCCATCCTGCTGATCATCGTGCCCTGCCTCTACCTGGGCCTGGAGAATATGCGCGAGCGGCTGAGCGCGCCGCCGGCGCCGAGCGGTGAAGGAACATCCTCGTGAGCCGCTTGCGCACGCTGGCCGCCTGGCGGCCCTCGACCCTGGGGCTGCGCCTGTTCGTGGTGATCCTGAGCGTCAACGTGGCGATCGCCGCCAGCACGTTCCTGGCGGTCTCCTGGAGCATCGACCGCGGCTTCATCGAGTACCTGAACCAGGCCCAGGAGCGCCGGGCGGCGCTGTTGGCCGACGGGCTGGTGACGCGCTACGACACCCAGGGCGACTGGGAGTGGCTTGCGCGCTCGCCGGAGCGCTGGCCGCGCATCGTGCGCTTCGAGCTGGGCCAGGAGCGTCAGGAGCGCCCTTCGCCGCTGGGCGAGGCGCGCGACTTCGCCCTGCGCGACCCTCAAGGGCGCTTCGTGGTGCGCCCGCGCCCGGTCGGCGAGGAGAGCGACTGGCGCTGGCTCACGCTCTACAGCGAAAGCGCCGGCGGCGGCGTCGAGGAGATCGGCGCGCTCGGCTTTCGCTCGCCCCAGCAGATGATGGAGCGCATGGAGAGCCGCTTTCTGGAGCGCCAGCAGCGCAACCTCTCCATCATCGTGATCTCGCTGGTGCTGGCCTCCCTGCTGCTGGCCGGCGGGCTCTCCTGGTGGCTGGGCGGGCGCACGAGGGCGCTGGCCGGCGCCACTCGCCGCCTCACCCAGGGGGATTACCACATTCGCCTGCGCGCCCGGGGCCGTGACGAGCTCTCGCGCCTGGCCCAGGACTTCAACCGGCTGGCCGAAACCCTGGAGGCGAGCCGCGACGCCCGGGCGCGCTGGGTCTCCGACACCGCTCACGAGCTCAGAACGCCGCTGTCGGTGCTGCGTGGCGAGATCGAGGCGATGCAGGACGGCGTGCGCGCCCTCGACCAGGAGAACCTGGGCTCGCTCGCCCAGGAGGTCGGCCATCTCGAACGGCTGGTGGCGGACCTGCGCCTGCTGTCGCAAAGCGACGCCGGGGCGCTGGACATCCATCTCGCCCCGCTCGATCTGAGCGAGTCCCTCGCCGGGCGCCTGGCGGATGCCGACCGTTGGCTGGCCGACAGCGGGCTGTCGCTTGCCACCGACATCGCCCCCGGGGTGATGATTCGCGGCGACGCCCAGCGCCTTCGCCAGCTGTGGAACAACCTGCTCGACAACACCTGCGCCTACACCACCGCCCCCGGCGCCCTCGAGGTGAGCCTGCGCGTCGAGGCGCACCAGGCGGTGGTAGTATGGCAAGATAGCGCCCCGGGCGTGCCCGAGGGCGAGCTTTCAAGGCTGACCGAGCGCCTCTACCGCGTGGAAGGCTCGCGCAGCCGGGCAAGCGGCGGCAGCGGCCTGGGGCTTTCGATTGCAAGCGCCTTGGCCAGCGCCCACGGCGCCACGCTCACCGCCAGCGCATCGCCGCTCGGCGGGCTGCGCTGGACGCTGCGCTTTGCACTCCTGCCTTCACGCTAGACTCACGAGGCCATGATGTCATCGACCGATACCCCCACTGCGGGCCCGGCCAACGCCACGCTCTTGATCGTCGAGGACGAGCCCAAGATCGCCCGGCTGATGGCCGACTACCTGCAAAGCCACCACTTCGCGCCGACGCTTCTGGACCACGGCGACGCGGTGCTGCCCTGGCTCGAGGAGCACGCCCCGGCGCTGGTACTGCTGGATTTGATGCTGCCGGGGCGCGACGGCCTGACGCTGTGCCGCGAGATCCGCCAGCGCTGGCCACGGCTTCCGGTGATCATGGTGACCGCCAAGGTCGAGGAGGTCGACCGGCTGCTGGGCCTGGAGATGGGCGCCGACGATTACATCTGCAAGCCCTTCAGCCCGCGGGAAGTGGTGGCACGGGTGAAAGCGGTGCTGCGCCGCAGCCAGGCCGCCCTGCAGGCCCCGGAGCCCGTCGCCGCCCCGGTGGTACTCAACGACGATGGCTGGCAAGCCCTGGCCGGCGACCGGGACCTGGGCCTGACCGCGGTGGAGTTCCAGCTTCTGCGGGTGATGATGAACGCCCCCGGGCGCATCTTCAGCCGCGAGCAGCTGATGGATCACATGTACCGCGACAACCGCATCGTCTCCGAGCGCACCGTGGACAGCCACATCAAGAAGCTGCGCAAGAAGATCACCGAAGCCCTGCCGGAGCAGGAGATCATCCGCTCGGTCTACGGCGTGGGCTACAAGTACCAGCCCGAGGGGTAGGCCACTGAACGCCTGGGAGCGCCCATGAAAGCGCTGATCGTGGAAGACAACGACAACCTGGCCCGCTCGATCGCCACCACCCTGGCGCAGGCGGGCTTTCGCATCGAGATGGCCAACGATGGCCTGGCGGCGGACCACGCCCTGACCCAGGGCGGGTTCGACTTGCTGGTGCTCGATCTCGGCCTTCCGGAGCTCGATGGCATCAGCCTGCTGCGCAGGCTTCGCCAGCGCCACGATACCGTGGCGGTGCTGATCATCTC
>NZ_JAMZBD010000164.1:0-6344 GCF_024158685.1 Halomonas sp. 707D4
GGGTGTGGGCAGCGCCTCGAGCAACGCCCCGTAGAAGGCGAACACCTCCTGGGCGGGCAGCTCAAGCGGCAGCAGGCGCGTGGCGATCTCGTTGGCGTAGAGCCCGCAGAGAAGCCCCTCCCCCACCAGCAGCGCGGTCTGCCCGCGCGACTCCATCAAGGTCAGCCGCTTCAACTCGCGCTCGCCGCGCCAGGCGACGAACAAGGGAGTAAACGGCTGCAGGCGCTGACGGGATTTCGAGCCGGGCCGCTGGCCGCCGTGGGCGACGGCGCGAATGCGCCCGTGCTCGAGGGTGAGCAGGTCCACCAGCGCGCTGGTCTCGCGGTAAGGGCGCCGGTGGAGCAAAAATGCGGGCTCGGCCATGGTACGACTCAATCGAGGTCGTAACCCAGGCTCTTGAGCGCACGCTCATCGTCGGACCAGCCGCGCTTGACCTTGACCCACAGGTTGAGCATGACCTTGGTGCCGAGGGTGCGCTCCATGTCCAGGCGCGCCTCGCGGCCGATGCTCTTGATGCGCTCGCCGTTCTCGCCGATCAGGATCACCTTCTGGCCCTGGCGCTCGACCAGGATCAGGGCGCTGATATGGGTGACGCGCTCGGTTTCGCGAAACTCCTCGATCTCGACGGTCATCTGGTAGGGAAGCTCGTCGCCGAGCTGGCGCATGACCTTCTCGCGCACCAGCTCCGCCGCCATGAAGCGCAGGCTCTTGTCGGTGATCTGGTCTTCCGGAAAGTAGTGGATGCCCTCGGGCAGGTACTTGGCGACCTCCGCTTCCAGGGCGTCCACCTGGGTGCCGTGCTTGGCGGAGATCGGAATCACCGCGGCGAACTCGCGCCGCGCGCCCACTTCCGAAAGCCATGGCAACAGCGTCGCCTTGTCCTGCAGACGATCCACCTTGTTGACCGCCAGGATCACCGGCGCCTCGACGTGCTCCAGGCGCGTCAAAACCGCCTGGTCCTCGTCGCTCCAGCGGGTGCGGTCGATGATGAACACCACGCAGTCGACGTCGCGCAGCGCTTGGCTGGCGGCCTGGTTCATGAAGCGATTGATCGCCTTGTTGCGATCCTTGGACATGATGTGCATGCCCGGCGTATCGACATAGATGAACTGGGTCTCGTCGAGGGTCTTGATGCCCATGACCTGGTGGCGGGTGGTCTGGGGGCGCCGCGAGGTGATGGAAACCTTCTGCCCCAGAATGCGATTCATGAGGGTCGATTTGCCTACGTTGGGCCGCCCAACGATGGCCACGAAGCCGCAGGTTTGACTCATGATGGCTTGTCTCCGGGTGTCTTTTCGAGATGACCAAGCGCCTCTTCGGCGGCTTGCTGTTCGGCGTGGCGCCGGCTGGGGCCCTTACCGGTCGTATGCTCGCTCAAGAGCTCGATATAGCACTCGACGGTAAAGGTCTGAGCGTGGGCTTCGCCTTTGACCGACACCACTTCATAACGAGGCAGCGCCGCCTGGCGCGACTGCAAGAACTCCTGCAGCCGGGTCTTGGGGTCTTTCTGGGTATCCTGCAGCGAGGTGCTGTCGAGGCGCTCGGCGTACCAGGCGAGCACCCGCTCGCGCACGGCATCCATGCCTGCATCCAGGTAGATGGCACCGATCACTGCCTCGACCGCATCGGCGAGGATCGACTCGCGGCGATGGCCGCCGCTTTTCATTTCGCCGGAGCCCAGGCGCAGGCATTCGCCGAAGGCCATTTCCCGGGCGAGTTCCGCCAGGGTCTGGCCCTTCACCAGCCGCGCTCGCAGCCGTGAAAGCTGCCCTTCGCGGGCCTGGGGGAAACGCTGGAAGAGCGCCTCGGCGATGACGAAGTTGACGATCGAGTCGCCCAGAAACTCCAGGCGCTCGTTGTTGCGCCCACCGAAGCTTCGGTGGGTCATGGCCAGCTCCAGAAGCGACTCGTCGCCAAAGGTGTAGCCGATCCGTCGGCAAAAAGCGTTCAGGGAATTACTCACGATGCTCCTACGTCTGCGACGTTAAACAAGGGTGCCGGGGCGGCGACAAGGGCGATACGGCTCATTCGATGCGCCGGACGCTGGAGAAGCTCGGCAGCCCCCCGTCCCAGTGCATCCAGACGGCGAAGGCGCGACCGACGATGTTCTCCTCGGGCACGAAGCCCCAGTAGCGACTGTCGTTGGACTGGTCGCGATTGTCGCCCATCATGAAATACTCGCCCTCCGGCACCACGACCTCGCCCATCTGCGGGCCGGGGTCGCGGGGATTGTTGTAGATGGCGTGGCGAACCGAGCCCAGCCGTTCTTCCAATAATAGCTGCTGGGGAGAGCCTGCGGGGCCCTCTTCGATCAAGGTCTTGGCGACGGGTTCGCCGTTGACGTAGAGCTGCTTGCCCTCGTAGCGAATGCGATCGCCAGGCAGCCCCACCACGCGCTTGATGAAGTTGACCGAGGGCTCGTCGGGGAAACGGAAGACCATCACCTCGCCGCGCTCGGGCTCGTCCACCTCGAGCACCTTGGTATGCACCACCGGCAGGCGCAGCCCGTAGGCGAACTTGTTGACCAGGATGAAGTCGCCCACCTCCAGGGTCGGGCGCATCGAGCCCGAGGGGATCTGGAACGGCTCGACGATGAAGCTTCTGACCACCAGTACCACCAGCAGCACCGGGAACAGCGAGCGCGAGTAGTCGATGGGCCACGGCTCCTTCTCGAGCTTCTCCCGGGTGGCGGCGTCCAGGCCGTCGTGGGAGGCCGCTTCGGCGCTCGCCACGCGCTTTTGGCGCCGCGGGCGAAACCAGAGGGCATCCAGCAGATAGATGATCCCGGTGACGATGACGGCCAGTACCAGCAGTAGTGAAAAATCCATGAGGGTGTCGTCTTCCTAGTCGTTGACCTTGAGCACGGCGAGGAAGGCATCCTGGGGAATCTCGACGCGCCCCACCTGCTTCATCCGCTTCTTGCCGGCCTTCTGCTTTTCCAAGAGTTTCTTCTTGCGGCTGACGTCGCCGCCGTAGCACTTGGCCGTGACGTTCTTGCGCAGCGCCTTGACCGTCGAACGGGCCACCACCTGGCCACCGATGGCCGCCTGGATCGCCACGTCGAACATCTGGCGCGGAATCAGCTCCTTCATCTTCTCGACCAGCAGCCGCCCGCGGGAGTGGGCGTGGTCGCGGTGGATGATGACCGCCAGGGCGTCGACCTTGTCGCCGTTGATCAGCACGTCCAGGCGCACCAGCTTGGAGGTCTGGAAGCGCTCGAAATTGTACTCAAGCGATGCGTATCCCTTGGAGATCGACTTCAGCCGGTCGAAGAAGTCCATCACCACTTCCGACATGGGAAGCTCGTAGGTGAGCTGGATCTGGTTGCCGAGGAACTGCATGTCGAGCTGGGTGCCACGGCGCTGCTCACACTCGGCGATGACGTTACCGACGAACTCCTGGGGCACCAGGATGCTGGCGCGCACGATGGGCTCGCGCATCTCGTCGACGTCCGCCATGTCGGGCAGCTTCGAGGGGTTGGAGACGTAGCGAGTCTCGCCGTTCTTCATGGCGAGCTCGTAGACCACCGTCGGCGCGGTGGTCAGCAGATCCAGGTCGTACTCGCGCTCGAGGCGCTCCTGGATGATCTCCATGTGCAGCGTGCCGAGAAAGCCGACGCGAAAGCCGAAGCCCAAGGCATCGGAGTTTTCCGGCTCGTACTCGAGGGAGGCGTCGTTGAGCGCCAGCTTCTCGAGAGCGTCGCGGAAATCCTCGTAGTCGTCGGCGCTGACCGGGAACATGCCGGCGTAGACCTGGGGCTTGACCTTCTGGAAGCCCGGCAGGCGCGCGACGTCCGGCGTCTTGGTGTGAGTGATGGTGTCCCCCACCGGCGCCCCGTGGATCTCCTTGATACCGGCGACCACGAAGCCCACCTCGCCGGCACGCAGGATGCCGGTCTCCTTGCGCAGCGGCGTGAAGATACCGACTTCCGAGGTTCCCCAGTCGCGCCCGGTGGACTTGATGCGGATCTTGTCACCTTTTCTGAGCGTGCCGTCGAACAGCCGCACCAGCGACACCACGCCGAGGTAGTTGTCGAACCAGGAGTCGATGATCAACGCCTGCAGCGGTGCGTCGGGGTCGCCCTTGGGCGGCGGGATGTCGCGCACCAGCCGCTCGAGCAGCCCGTCGATGCCGATGCCGCTCTTCGCCGAGACCTGGCAGGCGTCGGTGGCATCGAGGCCGATGATTTCTTCCACTTCCTGCGCGACGCGGTCCGGGTCGGCCTGGGGCAGGTCGATCTTGTTGAGCACCGGCAATACCTCGAGCCCCTGCTCGATGGCGGTATAGCAGTTGGCCACCGACTGCGCCTCGACCCCCTGGGCGGCGTCGACGACCAGCAGCGCCCCTTCACAGGCGTAGAGCGAGCGCGACACTTCGTAGGAGAAGTCGACGTGGCCCGGGGTGTCGATGAAGTTGAGCTGGTAGACCTGACCATCGGCGGCGGTGTAGTCCAGCGTCACCGACTGCGCCTTGATGGTGATGCCGCGCTCGCGCTCGATGTCCATCGAGTCGAGCACCTGTTCCTTGAGCTCGCGCTCGGTCAGACCGCCACAGGTCTGGATCAGGCGATCGGACAGGGTCGACTTGCCGTGGTCGATGTGCGCGATGATTGAAAAATTTCTTATATGCTTGATCTTGCTATCGTTTTCTTGGGTCATTAGCCGTATGAATCCGGTATGGGGTCGCAACTACGAGTGATTGATCGGACGGCTCGGCGCGTCGCACTAAAAGGTTTGCGGCATTGTACCGTTAGCAAGACGCGGGTGCTATGTTCATCGGCGGCAGCATCTGACAGCACAACGCCCGGGCGGGCCCGGGCGTTGCACGATACGCGTGGGTCGCTTGCGGCCTACTCCAGGCGCAGCGCCACGAACAGCGAACGGCCATCGCGGTAGAGACGCACCGGAATGGCACGATCGCTCGGCAGTTCCTCGACGATGCCCATCAGCTCGTCGGCGGAGGAGACGCTCTTGTGATCAACGCTGACCAGGATGTCGCCAGGCAGAAGGCCCGCCTCGGCGGCGACGCTGCCGGCTTCGACCTGATGCACCTCGACACCGCCGCTGATACCGAGGCGCTCCTTGAGCTCGTCGTCCAGCTCGCCGACGCTCACGCCCAGGCGCACCTGTTCGTTGCTGCCTTGGGAGCCGTCCTGTTCGGCGTCCGGCCAGCTGCCGAGCTCGACGGTCTCTTCGATCTGCTGACCATCACGCATCACGGTGAGCGAAACGTCGCTGCCCGGTGCGACGCGCCCGATCAGACGCGGCAGCGTGCTGGAACGATCCACCTCCTCTCCGTTGACGCCGGTGATCACGTCGCCGGCCTGCAAGCCTCCCTGGGCCGCCGGACCCTCCGGGTCGAGATCGGCGATGAGCGCACCGATGGCGTCCTGCATGCCGAAGGACTCGGCCAGATCGCGGGAGACCGGCTGGATCATCACGCCGAGCCAGCCGCGGTTCACATGGCCATCCTCGCGCAGTTGATCGGCCACGTTCATGGCGACGTTGATCGGAATGGCGAAGGAGAGACCCATGAAGCCTCCGCTGCGGGTAAAGATCTGCGAGTTGATGCCGATCACTTCGCCGTCGAGGTTGAACAGCGGACCGCCGGAGTTGCCGGGATTGATCGCCACGTCGGTCTGGATGAACGGCACGTAGGCGTCACGCGGCAATGTGCGGTTGATGGCACTGACGATGCCGGCGGTGACCGAGTGATCGAAACCGAAGGGCGAGCCGATGGCCGCCACCCACTCGCCGACCTTGAGTTCGTCGGAGTTGCCCAGGTTGAGCACCGGCAGGTTGTTGGCATCGATCTTCAAGAGCGCGACGTCGGTCTGGGGGTCGCTGCCCACGAGCTCCGCCGCAAGCTCGCGACGATCATTGAGGCGCACGAGGATCTCATCGGCATCCTGCACCACGTGGGCATTGGTCATGACGTAGCCATCGGCGCTGATCACGAACCCCGAGCCCAGGGACTGGCGCTCCTCGCTGCGGTTCGGCGCGTCTCCGTGCGGCGAAGGGAAGCTATCGCCGAAGAAGTGACGAAAGATCTCGGGAATCTCCTGGCCACCGAAGCCCCGCATGTCCGGGCCGCTGCGCTGGATCGTTCGGCTCGTCGAGATATTCACCACCCCGGGGGCGGCATCCTCGACGAGCGCGGTAAAGTCGGGAAGATTCTGAGCGTGGGCACTTTGGCCCAGCACCAGCAGCGTCATCATGCATAGCCAGAGCGAGTAGGAAACAACCGAACGCTTCATGCGAAAGCTCCTAGTCAAGCAAATACCAAGCGAAGGGAGGGGAAACACGACCTGAAAAGCCGTGCGACACATCAAAGACCGATACCGG
>NZ_JAMZBD010000165.1:0-6324 GCF_024158685.1 Halomonas sp. 707D4
TCTGCAAACCGACCACGACCGCCAGCGTGACCATGGCGGTCAGTGAAGCCTCGATGGCGGCGACGGGCATGCCGAGCGTGCGGGCGTACTCGGCGTCGAAGGTCACCAGCTTGGCCTGTTTCCAGAACGCGGCCAGAAGCGATAGCGTGGCCAGCGTGATCGCCCCCATCACCCATAGATCCGAGCGCAGCGTCGCCGCCGCCTGGCCGAACAGGAAGGCCTCGAGCCCGCCCTGGGCGGCGTTGCGGGTGCCCTGAATGTAGGTGAGCAGCACGATGCCGACGGCGAAGAAGAGGCTCAGGCAGATGCCCAGCCCGGCGTCGGTTTTCAGCCGGCTCTTACGCGTGAGCAGCAGCATCAAAAGTGCGGCCAGCGTGCCGGTGACCAGCGAGCCGAGGATGATGCCACCCAGATCGCGGCTGCCGGTGATGATGAAGCTCAGACATATGCCGGGGAGTGCGGCGTGGGAAATGGCGTCGCCCAAAAGGCTCTGGCGGCGCAGCACCGCAAAGCAGCCCAGCGGCCCGCTGATCAGGCCCAGGAGTGCGGCGCCGATCACCACGTTCTGGAAGGTGTAGTCCGATAGAAGCTCGAGCCAGGCCATGGCGTCACGTCACCTTCGAGGCGGGAAACATCAGCGAGTCGTGATCGCCGAGCAGGGCGATCTGGCCGCCGTAGGCCTGGCGCAGGTGGTCGATCTTGAACACCTCTTTTGCGTTACCAGCTGCAATGACCCGCACGTTGAGAAGCAGCAGCCAGTCGAAGTAAGTGCTCACCGTCTGCAGGTCGTGGTGGACCACGATCACGGTCTTGCCCTGGTCGCGCAGGCGGCGCAGGATGTCGATGATCGCCCGCTCGGTGGTGGCATCCACCCCGGCCATGGGCTCGTCGAGAAAGTAGACGTCCGCCTGCTGGACCAGGGCGCGTGCCAGAAACACCCGCTGCTGCTGGCCGCCGGAGAGCTGGCTGATCTGGCGCTCGGCGAAGTCGGTCATGCCGACCATCGCAAGCGCCTCCAGGGCCTCGCGGCGCTCGCGGCGTCCCGGGCGGCGGAACCAGCCAAGGCGCCCGTAGAGGCCCATCATTACCACGTCGAGCGCCGTGGTGGGAAAGTCCCAGTCCACGCTCGAGCGCTGGGGCACGTAGCCCACCCGCTTGCGCTGGGCGGCGTAGGGCTTGCCGTGTACTTTCACGTCGCCGGAGAGCGACGGCACCAGCCCCAAAAGGCTCTTGATCAGCGTGCTCTTGCCCGCCCCGTTGGGCCCGACGATGCCTGCCATGACGCCGGCGGGAATATCGAGCTCGATATCCCACAGCACGGGCTGGTTGTGGTAGCTCACGGTCAGGTTCTTGATACTGAGTGCCGGCTCAGCGTTACCGGTCGTTGTCATCGAACAGTGCCTTTGATCGTCAGGGTTCGAGCTGCCATTCGCTGGCCCAGCCCTCGAGCGCGTCCGGCAGGGGGGCGAGGGTACCGCCCAGCGCCTCGACGATGTGCTCGGTATTGCGGTAGAGCATGCCCATGTAGGTGCCATCGACGGTGTCCTCGTCGCCCATGGCATCCGAATAGAGCTCGCCGCCGACCACCACCTCGTGGCCCTGCTGGGCCGCCGCATCGATCACCGCCTGGATGGTGCGCGGGTTGATGGTGCTCTCGACGAACACTGCCGGCACGTTGCGCTCCACCACACTATTGGCCATGTTGCGGATATCGGCAATGCCGGTTTCGGTGGCGGTGCTGATGCCCTGGATGCCTTCGACGTCGATATCGTAGGCGCGGCCGAAGTAGCTGAAGGCGTCGTGGGCGGTGACCAGCACGCGCTGCTCGTCGGGAATGCTGGCGATGCTCTCTCTGATCCACTCGTGCAGCGCGAGAAGTTCTGCTTCGTAGCGCTCGGCGTTGGCCTCGATGGTCGCGGCGCACGCCGGGCGCGCTTCAATCAGGGTGTCGCGCAAGGTCGGCACGGTTTGCGCCCAGAGCGAGACGTCCATCCACAGGTGCGGGTCGACCCCATAAGTGCCCTGAGAGGCGATCAACGCCTCCTCCTCGATCGACGCGGGGGCGACGGCGAGCGTCGGCGTGCGCCTGGCGAAGTTCTCCAGCACCGAGCCGAGCTGGCCCTCGAGCGCGTAGCCCGAGTAGAGGATCTGCTCGGCGCCGCGCAGCAGGGCGACGTCACTGGCGCTGGCCTGATAGAGGTGCGGGTCGACCCCCGGGCCCATCATCGCTTCCACCGCGACGCACTCGCCGCCGACGTTTCGGGCCACGTCGGCGATCATGCCGATGGTGGTCACCACCTCGAGCGGCGGCTCGTCGGCCAGCGCCGTCGAACCCAGCGGCAGAAGGGCGAGAGCGGCAACGGTGCGTTTCGTGTTGAGCATGACCAGACCCCCGATGAGCGGTAAGACGGAGATTGCCGAACGCCAGTTTTGGCATCCAGCAAGAAGTATAGCCTTTGCTAAGTTTCTTGTTAACCGGGTGCGCTGTCAAGCCGCGGCATGATCGATCGAGATAAGCGTCGAAAGCATCTTTTTGGTGCACTGGCGGGTAGTGATGCCATCGATTGGTGCATCTTTTTGGCTTTCGCACCTGGGTCGACGGCATTTGATGCATACCGGATTCGTTTTTCACCATTTTGGCGCATTACTTGCATTGATCGGGTAACGAGTTCCTTTATCAGAAGCGATCACTACATGATGCACCGCGAAAATTTCGCGCCGGTGGTGGCGTCGGGCCACCGTTTCGACGAGCAGCGCCGCTGGGTGGCGCGGCTCGCGCTGCGCTTCGCTCGGCGCGATCAGGCCACGCGCATGGTGCAGGCCCGCCACCAGGGTCCGCTTCGCGTGCAGCGCCCGTTCTACCCGGAAGGCCGCTTTGATGCCTGCCATGTCTACCTGCTGCACCCGCCCGGGGGGCTGGTCAGCGGCGATGCGCTGGAGATCTCCGCCCACGTGGAGAAGGGCGCCCACGCGCTTCTGACCACGCCCGCTGCCAACAAGCTCTACAAGGCGGATAGCCAGGGCGTGGCCTGGCGCCAGTGCACCGACCTCACCGTGGAGGACGGCGCGGTGCTCGAATGGCTGCCCCAGGAGACCATCGCCTTCGATGGCTCGAAGGGCGAGCAGCGCACCCATATCGCGCTTCACGGTAGCGCCAAGTGCCTTGGCTGGGAGGTGATGGCGCTGGGCCGCCCGGCAAGCCAACTTCCGTTCGTCACCGGGCGCATCGAGCAGCACTTTCGCCTGACACTGGATGGCAAACCCCTGTGGCTCGAGCGCCAGCCGCTCGACCCGCTGCACCCGCGCTTTGCCGGCCGCTGGGGCCAGGGCGGGGCCACGGTACAGGCCACGCTCTGGGCGGTCGGGCTCGAGGAGAGCGGCGCCGCCATCGAAGCGCTGCGCGAGGCACTTCCGGCCAGCCCGCACTGGGCGGTCACCGCGCGTCATGGCGTGCTGCTGCTGCGCTATCTGGGCGGCTCGCGCTCTGATGCCTGGACGCTTTGCGAGCAGGCCTGGCGGCTTCTGCGCCCGCGCCTGATCGGCCGCGAAGCGCACACGCCGCGCATCTGGCTCACCTGACCCATCACCGATTTTCAAGAGGACGACGCCATGGAACTGACCCCGAGAGACAAGGACAAGCTGCTGCTGTTCTCCGCCGCCCAGCTCGCCGAGCGCCGAAAGGCGCGCGGGTTGAAGCTCAACTACCCGGAAGCGGTGGCGCTGATCAGCTTCGAGATCATGGAGGGCGCCCGCGACGGCAAGAGCGTGGCGGAGCTCATGAGCTTCGGCCGCGAGATACTCGGCCGTGACGACGTGATGGAAGGCGTGGCCGAGATGGTCGACGAGGTGCAGGTCGAGGCGACCTTTCCCGATGGCACGAAGCTCGTGACCGTTCATACGCCCATCAACTAGCCATTGACAGGAGAGCGCCATGATTCCCGGCGAGTACCAGTTGAAAAACGGCGAGATCGAGCTCTGCGCCGGCCGCGAGCGGATCACCGTCGAGGTCGCCAACACCGGCGACCGGCCCATCCAGCTCGGCTCCCACTACCACTTCGCCGAGGCCAACCCGGCGCTCGTGTTCGACCGCGACAGGACCCGCGGCTTTCGCCTCGACGTGGCGGCAGGCACCGCGATCCGCTTCGAACCGGGCCAGACCCGCGAGGTCACGCTGATCCCGTTCGTCGGCAAGCGTGAAATCTACGGTTTTCGCGGCGACGTGATGGGGCCGCTCGACGACGCCAGAGGAGACGCGCAATGACCACCAACAGGATCAGCCGCCAGGCCTACGCCGACATGTACGGCCCCACCGTGGGCGACCGGGTGCGCCTGGGCGACACCGAGCTCTGGATCGAAGTCGAGCGTGACGCCACCCACTACGGCGACGAGGTGAAGTTCGGCGGCGGCAAGGTGATTCGCGACGGCCAGGGCCAGAGCCAGCGCGTGGATGACGCGGTGATTGATACCGTCATCACCAACGCGCTGATTCTCGACTGGTGGGGCATCGTCAAGGCGGACGTCGGCCTGAAGGCCGGGCGCATCGCGGCGATCGGCAAGGCGGGCAACCCAGACACCCAGCCGGACGTCGGCATCGTCATCGGCCCGGGCACCGAGATCATCGCCGGCGAGGGCAAGATCCTCACCGCTGGCGGCATCGACGCCCATATTCACTTCATCTGCCCGCAGCAGGTGGAAGAGGCGCTGATGAGCGGCGTGACCACCATGCTCGGCGGCGGCACCGGCCCCGCCACCGGCTCGAATGCCACCACCTGCACGCCGGGGCCCTGGCACCTGGGCAAGATGCTCCAGGCGGTGGATACGCTTCCCATGAACATCGGCCTGCTCGGCAAGGGCAACGCCAGCCTCCCTGAAGGGCTCGAGGCGCAGATCGAGGCCGGTGCCATGGGGCTCAAGCTGCACGAAGATTGGGGCACCACGCCCGCCTCGATCGACACCTGCCTGAGCGTGGCAGAGAAGTACGATGTCCAGATCGCGATCCACACCGACACGCTCAACGAGTCCGGCTTCGTCGAGGATACGCTGGCGGCGTTCAAGGAGCGCGGTATCCACACCTATCATACCGAAGGGGCAGGCGGCGGCCACGCGCCGGACATCATCACCGCCTGTTCGCTGGAGTACGTGCTGCCGTCCTCCACCAACCCGACGCGCCCCTACACGGTCAACACCATCGACGAGCACCTGGACATGCTGATGGTGTGCCACCACCTGGACCCGAACATCCCCGAAGACGTGGCCTTCGCCGACTCGCGCATTCGCCGCGAGACGATCGCCGCCGAGGACATCCTGCACGATCTCGGCGTGATCTCGATGATCGCCTCGGACTCCCAGGCCATGGGCCGGGTGGGCGAAGTGATCTGCCGCACCTGGCAGACCGCGCACAAGATGAAGCTTCAGCGCGGCCTCCTGCCGGAAGATCAGGCGCTGGGGGCGGACAATTTTCGCGCCAGGCGCTACATCGCCAAGTACACCATCAACCCGGCGATCACCCACGGCATTGCCCACGAGGTGGGCTCCATCGAGGTGGGCAAGCTCGCCGATCTGGTGCTGTGGAAGCCGGCGTTCTTCGGCGTGAAGCCCTCGCTTATTCTGAAAGGCGGCATGATCGCCGGAGCACCCATGGGCGACCCCAACGCCTCGATCCCGACGCCCCAGCCGGTGCACTACCGCCCGATGTTCGGCGCCTTCGGCCGCGCGGCGAGCCTGACCCGGCTGAGCTTCGTAAGCCAAGCGGCGATCGACGCCGGGATCAAGGAGCGTCTGGGGCTGCAAAGCACGCTGTCGGCGTGCAAGAACGTGCGCGGGGTGCGCAAGAAGGACATGCTGCTCAACGATGCCTGCCCGGAGCTGACCGTGGGCCCGCAGACCTACGAAGTGCGCTGCGACGGCGAGCTTCTGACCTGCGAGCCCGCCACGGAGCTTCCGCTGGCGCAGCGGTATCATCTGTTTTGATCAAGGCGGCGTTTAGCGAGATGTGGCGGGGGCAGGCCGTAGAGAGGGTCTTTTGCCAGGGATGGCAAAAGTAGCGTACAGGGAGGTATTCACAGCGCCCTCTCGTAGGCCTGCCCCCGACACGGCCACAAAGCTGTGCAAGGATAAAAGTCATGCTGAAACTGATAGAACGCTTGGGTCCGATCGGCGAAAGCGCCGCCAGCGATACCCTGACGCTGCCCTTCGAGCTGCGCATTCGCGGGCGGCTGAAGGCCGAAAGCGACACCGGCCAGGCCCTGGGGCTGTTTCTCGACCGCGGCCCGGTGCTGCGCGACGGCGACGGCCTGAAAGCCGAGGATGGCCGCGTGGTGCGGG
>NZ_JAMZBD010000166.1:0-6316 GCF_024158685.1 Halomonas sp. 707D4
GAAGATGACCGAGATGATCGGCGTGATCGACGGCATCGCCTTTCAGACCAACATCCTGGCGCTCAATGCCTCGGTGGAGGCGGCCCGGGCCGGCGAGCACGGGCGCGGCTTTGCCGTGGTGGCAAGCGAGGTGCGAAGCCTCGCCGGTCGCTCCGCCGATGCGGCCCAGGAGATTCGCCGCATGATCGACAGCGCCACCCAGGAAGTCGACGGCGGGCGCACGGCGGTGACCCAGGCGGAAGCCTCGATCGAGAACGTGATGCGCCAGGTCAGCCGGGTGAACGAGCTGATGGCCTCGATCACCGATGCCTCGAGCGAGCAGAGCAGCGGCATCGGCCAGATCAACGGCGCCATCGCCGAGATGGACAGCGCCACCCAGCAGAACGCCCACAAGGTGCAGATGATCGCCGACTCCGCCGACAACCTCACCGTCGAGGTGTTCGAGCTCGCCAACGTGGTCGATGCCTTCCGCCTCGAGGGCGCCCAGGAGGAGAACGTCCACGCGGCCATCGAAAGGCTCGACCGCATCCACCAGGCAAGCGACCGCCGGAGCCCGGCGCTGGCCGCGCCGTGACCCGCCCGAGCGGGCTATATAAACGCCCGCTCATCTAGCGCCGAAAGCGCCACTCGTGCCACAATCCCTGCGCTGGATTCATCCGCCAGGCCCAGGCCTGGCATCGAACGATCGCGCCCGAGCGCGACGCAAAAAAGCAGTAGAGGACACCATGCCCGAGTATCGCTCCCGTACCACCACCGCCGGTCGCAACATGGCCGGTGCCCGCGCGCTG
The DNA here is from genome assembly GCF_024158685.1 of Halomonas sp. 707D4. NCBI lineage: Bacteria > Pseudomonadati > Pseudomonadota > Gammaproteobacteria > Oceanospirillales > Halomonadaceae > Halomonas > Halomonas sp. 707D4. The sequence goes on from NZ_JAMZBD010000166.1 coordinate 789, forward strand.
TGGCGCGCCACCGGCATGAAGGACGACGATTTCCACAAGCCGATCATCGCCGTGGCCAACTCCTTCACCCAGTTCGTGCCGGGGCACGTGCACCTGAAGGACATGGGCCAGCTCGTGGCCCGCGAGATCGAGAAGGCCGGGGGCGTTGCCAAGGAGTTCAACACCATCGCCGTCGACGACGGCATCGCCATGGGCCACGACGGCATGCTCTACTCGCTGCCGAGCCGCGACATCATCGCCGACAGCGTCGAGTACATGTGCAACGCCCACTGCGCCGATGCGCTGGTGTGCATCTCCAACTGCGACAAGATCACCCCGGGAATGCTGATGGCCGCCATGCGCCTCAACATTCCGGTCGTCTTCGTCTCCGGCGGGCCGATGGAAGCGGGCAAGACCAAGCTGCTGGATCACGGCCTGGATCTGGTCGACGCCATGGTGATGGCCGCCGACGACAGCGTCGACGACGAGACGCTGGCGGAAATCGAGCGCAGCGCCTGCCCGACCTGCGGCAGCTGCTCCGGCATGTTCACCGCCAACTCGATGAACTGCCTGACCGAAGCGCTGGGCCTGGCGCTGCCGGGCAACGGCACGGTGCTCGCCACCCACGCCGACCGCCGCCGGCTGTTCGAAACCGCCGGCCACCGCATCGTGGAGCTGGCCAAGCGCTACTACGAAGGCGAAGAGGCGCACCTGCTGCCTCGCGCCATCGGCTCGAAAGCCGCGTTCGAGAACGCCATGACCCTGGACATCGCCATGGGCGGCTCCACCAACACCATCCTGCACCTGCTGGCCGCTGCCCAGGAAGCCGAGATCGACTTCACCCTGGCCGACATCGACCGGCTCTCGCGCACCGTGCCTCAGCTCTGCAAGGTGGCGCCCAATACCCAGAAGTACCACATCGAGGACGTTCACCGCGCCGGCGGCATCATGGCGATTCTCGGCGAACTCGATCGCGCCGGCGTGCTCGATACCTCCGTGCCCACGGTCTACGGCGACAGCCTGGCCGCGGCACTCGAGGAGTGGGACATCATGCGCTCGCCGAGCAGCGAGACGGTCGAGTTCTTCAAGGCCGGGCCCGGCGGCATCCCCACCCAGACCGCGTTTTCCCAAAGCGCGCGCTGGCCGAGTCTCGACGGCGACCGCGCCACCGGCTGCATTCGCGATCTCGAACACGCCTTCTCCCGCGAAGGGGGGCTGGCGGTGCTGTTCGGCAACATCGCTCGCGACGGCTGCGTGGTGAAGACCGCCGGTGTCGACGACTCGATCCTGGTGTTCGAAGGCCGCGCCTACGTGGTGGAGTCCCAGGACCAGGCCGTGGCGGACGTGCTCGAGGGCAAGGTGAAGGAGGGCGACGTGGTGGTGATTCGCTACGAGGGCCCGAAGGGCGGCCCGGGCATGCAGGAGATGCTCTACCCGACGTCGTACTTGAAGTCCAAGGGCCTGGGCAAGGCGTGCGCGCTGCTGACCGACGGGCGTTTCTCCGGCGGCACCTCCGGGCTCTCGATCGGCCACGTCTCCCCGGAAGCCGCCGCCGGTGGCGCCATCGGCCTGGTCGAGCAGGGCGACACCATCCTCATCGACATTCCCAATCGCGCGATCAACGTGCAGGTGAGTGATGCCGAGCTCGCCAAGCGCCGCGAAGCGATGGAGGCCCGCGGCAAGGACGCCTGGAAGCCGGTCGACGAGCGCCCGCGCAAGGTCTCCGCCGCCCTCAAGGCCTACGCACTGCTCGCCACCTCCGCCGACAAGGGCGCCGTGCGTGACCTCTCCAAGCTCGACTGAGCCCACACCGCGCTACGCAAGCACCTTTGTAGCGCGGCGTGCGAGGCACCCGCGTGGCGGCGCCAGCCGCCTGGCGAGTGCCACCGCCGCCTGAGGCACCGCTTCGCGCTGCTTTCCGCGGGTGCGCCATCCGGCTTACCCGCGCTACGGTTTGTGCTGCCCCGTAGCGCGGCGTAACGAGCGCCAGCGAGGCACCCGCGTGGCGGCGCCAGCCGCCTCGAGAGTGCCACTGCCGCTTGAAGCACCGCTTCGCGCTGCCTTTCGCGGGTGCGCCATCCGGCTTACCCGCGCTACGGTTTGTGCTACCCGTAGCGCGGCGTAACGAGCGCCAGCGAGGCACCCGCGGGGCGGCGCCAGCCGCCTGGTTCGGCCCCTTAAATCAAGTCCGTCGCATCTCGGCGTCGTTCATCGCGCAGCTTGTCGCGGGCGATGAACAGTGCGGCGATGGCGCGCGCCTCGTGGAAATCCTCGCGCAGCAGCAGGGCGGGCAGCTCCTCGATGGCGTGGGTCTCGACGATCAAGGGCTCAGGCTCGTCGCCGGGTAGCCGCTTGGGGTAGAGGTCGGTGGCCATCAACACCTGGATGCGGTGATGCATGTAATTGGGCGCCATGGAGAGCTCGATGAGCGGCTCGATGCGCCGGGCGCCGAAGCCGCACTCCTCCATCAGCTCGCGGTTGGCAGCGGTGACGAGGTCCTCGCCCGGGTCCACCAGCCCCTTGGGCAGGGTGAGGGTGTACTCCTCGAAGCCGGCGGCGTATTCGCGAATCATCAGCACGTGCTCCGGGTCCGGCATCGCGACGATCATCACCGCTGGTTGGCCGCTGCCGCTCAAGCGCTCGAAGCGGCGCTCGGCGCCGTTGGAAAAGCGCAGGTCCAGCGCCTCGACGTGAAAGAGCTGGCTTCTCGCCACGCTTTCGCGAGCCAGAATGCGCGGCTTGACCGGGTAGCCGGAGGCGTCGTTCGAAGTGGGGATGTCGGGGTGCGGCATGAGGGCCTCCGTGGCTCGAAAAAACGGCTTGGGCTACAATAGCACGCCTACCGTTTCGACTGTCGTTTCAACACCGGAGTGGCCATGATTGATTGGCGCGAGATCGATACCGTCCTGCTCGACATGGACGGCACGCTGCTGGACTTGCACTTTGACAGCCACTTCTGGCTCGAACACCTGCCCAAGCGCTACGCCGAGCTGCACAAGCTCGACCAGGCGACCCAGGACACGCTCAAGGCGCGCATCATCGGCGAGCAGGGTACCCTCAACTGGTACAGCCTGGCCTACTGGAGCCGCGAGCTCGATGTCGACGTGGTGGCGCTCAAGCGCGAAGTGCAGCACCTGATCGGCTTTCGCAGCGACGCGCTGGACTTTCTCACCTGGCTGAAGACGGCCCACCCGCGCGTGGTGCTGGCCACCAACGCCGACCGGGCGAGCCTGTCGCTCAAATTGCCGCTGACGGGGTTGGAAAAGTACCTCGACGCCATCATCTCGTCGGAAGACGTGGGCGCGGCGAAGGAGGAGCAGGCGTTCTGGTTCGCGCTCGCCGAACGCGAACCCTTCGACCCGGCTCGCACTCTGTTCATCGACGACAACCCGCACGTGCTCGAGAGCGCCCGCGAGTTCGGTATCAAGTACCTGATGGGGATCAAGCAGCCTGACAGCCAGCGTCCCGAAAAGGAGCTGCAGGCCTTCATCGCCCTCGATCGATTCGCCCAACTGCTGCCCGGTGATCTGCCAGGGCCGCAAGGAGAGTTCAATGAGTGACAGCGTTCGCCTGGACAAGTGGCTCTGGGCCGCCCGGTTCTTCAAGACCCGGGCACTGGCCAAGAAAGCCATCGAAGGCGGCAAGGTCCATTACGATGGCGCCCGCGTGAAGACCAGCAAGAACGTGGAACTGGGGGCGTTGATTCGCGTGCCCCAAGGGTGGGACATCTTCGAGGTCGAGGTCATAGGGCTTTCCGATCAGCGTCGGGGTGCCCCGGAGGCGCGCACGCTCTACGCCGAGACCGACGAAAGCGTCGCCCGCCGTGCCAAGGAGGCCGAGGCACGCCGTCTTACCAACGAAGTCATGCAGCACCCTCTCAAGCGTCCCGACAAGAAGCAGCGCCGGGATATCCAGCGCTTCCAGCGCCACCAGGGCGAGTGAGCCCGGGCGTCTGTTACCTCTTTTCCTACGGTTTTTTCCATGTCCGATCAAATTCAGCGGTTCCTGTTCGACCAGACCAACGTGCGCGGCGAGATCGTCACGCTCGACACCACCTATTCCGAGGTGCTCTCACGCCACGGCTACCCCCACGCGGTCAACGTGCTGCTCGGTGAGCTGCTCGCCGCCGTGGCGCTTCTGACCGACACGGTGAAGCTCGACGGCACGCTGAGCATCGAGGTGCGCGGGCGGGGCGATCTCTCCCTGCTCATGGCGGAATCCAACCCCGGTGGCGAGCTGCGCGCCATCGCTCGCCTGGATGAAGAAGGGGTGCTTCCCGCCGAGGACGCCGGCTTTCGCGAGCTGGTGGGCGAGGGCCAGATCGTGATCACCCTCGATCCCAAGGAAGGCCGGCGCTACCAGGGCATCGTCGCGCTCGAGTTCGATACCCTGAGCGCCTGCCTCGAGGCCTACTTCAGCCAGTCCGAGCAGCTGCCCACCCGGCTGTGGCTGGCCGCCGACGGCCAGAAGGCCGGCGGGCTCCTGCTCCAGCGCCTGCCGGACGCCTCCCAGAACCAGGACATCGACGCCTGGGAGCGCAGCGTGCACCTGGCCAAGACGATCAAGCGCGAGGAGCTTCTCGGGCTCGAGCAGCGCGAGGTGCTCTACCGGCTCTATCATGAAGAGACCGTGCGGGTGTTCGATCCCAAGACGCTGCGTTTTGGCTGCACCTGCTCGCGCGAGCGCATGAGTCACGCGCTGCACACCTTGGGCGAGGCGGAACTGAAGGACATTCTGGCCGATCAGGGCGAAATCGACACCCAATGCCACTTCTGCCACACGAAATATCACTACACGGCGGCAGAAATCGAGGCATTGATCGACAACCCCGACGCGCCGACACCGGCCATCCATTGAGCTTGTAGTCGGCATTTTAGGTGTGAAGGGGCAAAGCTCGTTGCCAGCATGCCTGATCAGCGCTGGCTTCTTGGACCAAAGGCAAACGAGTGTTTGAAAAACTACCGCAGCGCAGCACGAAAAATCCCGAAATTGTAGTAGTTTAACTACAAAATGGATCGCTCAAGCCCCTGTTTTACGGGGGCTTTCTTTTTGCCATAATGCGCCGGTCTTCAGTGCTCGGCCGCTTGTCACCTGGCCGGGGAGAACTCGTTCAGCGTAGAAAGCCCAGGCTTTCCGCCATGGCCAACGGCCCAGGAATCGACATGACCACGACTCACGCCACTTCCCAAACCCACGTCAACCTCAGCACCGCCGAACTGGTCGAGCGGGCGGTGGCCCGTGGCGAAGGCCGCCTGTCGGCGGACGGCGCCCTGGTGGTGAATACCGGCGAGCGCACCGGTCGCTCGCCGAAGGACCGCTTCATCGTCGACGAGCCCGGCACCCGCGACCAGATCGACTGGGGCAGCGTCAACCGCCCGTTCGACGCCGACAAGTTCGCGGCACTCTGGACGCGGGTCGAGGCGTACCTGAATGAGCGTGAGCACTTCGTCAGCGAGCTTCACGTGGGCAGCGACACCACCCACTACCTGCCGGTCCGCGTGGCCACCGAAACCGCCTGGCAGAACCTGTTCGGTCGCACCATGTTCGTG
>NZ_JAMZBD010000167.1:0-6253 GCF_024158685.1 Halomonas sp. 707D4
TTCACCCAGGTGGTCGAGCTTGAGGAAGACGTGGTCGCCCTTGTCGCCGCAGCCGCGGCCCTCGAGGATCTCCATGACCATGGAGCGCGCGACCACGTCGCGGCCGGCCAGATCCTTCGCGTTCGGGGCGTAACGCTCCATGAAGCGCTCGCCATCCTTGTTGACCAGGTAGCCACCCTCGCCGCGGCACCCTTCGGTGACCAGCGTGCCGGCACCATAGATACCGGTCGGGTGGAACTGCCACATCTCCATGTCCTGCATCGGGAAGCCGGCGCGCAGCGCCATGCCGATGCCGTCGCCGGTGTTGATCAGCGCGTTGGTGGTGGAGGCGTAGATCCGGCCCGCACCGCCGGTGGCCAGCACCGTCGCCTTGGATTTCACGTGGACCACTTCGCCGGTCTCGATGCACATGGCGATACAGCCGACCACGTCACCGCTGGCATTCTTGACCAGGTCCACCGCGTACCACTCGTTCAAGAACGTGGTGTTGTTCTTGAGGTTGTTCTGGTAGAGCGTGTGCAGAAGCGCGTGGCCGGTACGGTCGGCGGCGGCACACGTGCGCGCGGCCTGACCGCCTTCACCGAAGTTCTTGGACTGGCCGCCGAAGGGGCGCTGGTAGATACGACCGTTGTCGAAGCGCGAGAACGGCAGACCCATGTGCTCGAGCTCGAATACCGCTTTCGGGCCTTCGGAACACATGTACTCGGCGGCATCCTGGTCGGCGATGTAGTCGCCGCCCTTGACGGTGTCGTACATGTGCCAGCGCCAGTCGTCGTTCGGGTCGGCGGAGGCGATCGCGCAGGTGATACCCCCCTGGGCGGAAACGGTGTGAGAGCGTGTCGGGAACACCTTGGACAGTACCGCGGTCTTCTTGCCGGACTTGGCGAGTTCCAGAGCGGCACGCAGGCCAGAGCCACCGCCACCGATGATGATGGCGTCAAACGTCAGGCTACGAAGGTTAGACATGGATTAAGCTCCCCACAGAATTTGGATGCCCCAGACCAGGTAGACAAAGATGGCCAGAATGATGAGCGTCTGGGCCGCGACACGCAGCCGGGTGGACTTGAGGTAGTCGGTGGTGACGGTCCACAGGCCGATCCAGGCGTGCGCTGCCAGCGAGATGAAGGCCAGAAGCGAGAAGATGCGCATCCAGATCTGGCTGAAGAGCCCGCTCCAGGTGTAGTAGTCGAGCCCGGGATTGAACAGCAGATAGCCCACGATGAACAGCGTGTAGAGCGCCAGGATCACGGCCGAGACGCGCTGCATCAGCCAGTCGGACAGGCCGCTGCGACCGAAACTTGTGATGTTGGTTACCATACCCAGACTCCTGCCAGAATGATCAGAACCGCGCTCACCACCACGGTGATCTGCGCCTTTTGCACGCTACCTTCCAGGGTGACACCGATATCGGCATCCATCAGCAGGTGCTTGATGCCGGCCACGAAGTGGAAGGCCAGCGCGGACAGAAGGCCCCAGGCGACGAGCTTGGCGAGCAGGTTGTTCGCCAGCGCATCGCGCACGGCATCGAATTCGGCCGGTGAGGAGAGGGATTTCCCCAGTGCCCAGAAGGCGAAGATCAGGCCGACGAACAGGATGACACCGGTGATGCGGTGCGTGATCGACGTCAACGCCGGCAGGGGAAAATGAATGGTCGAAAGGTCTAGGTTTACGGGTCGTTTGCTATTCACGGCGTTATACACACTCTCTTGGCCCACTCTGCAAAGGTTCGGGCTTACCCCGAGCGGGCGGTGGTTGCTGGAAGGGGCTCGGCCGTTGCCAAGTCGGACACGACCACCTATCTGCCGGTCGCGCGCCGGGGATTATAAGAACCTTCGCTTCCGCTTACAAACCAAACGCAAGCCTAACTCCACTAAGACAATGAAAATGCCCGGCAGGTGGAGTCGATTTTGCGTTGCAGCATGTTTATAGTGTCAACGAGCCGACCGGTTTAGTAAGCCTGTTAACAGCTACAGTCTATTACGTCTTCGAGGCAGTCGTTCGGCTCATCTAAAAATTAGACAAAAATACAAACCCCGAATAAATTTGTACAAATATAGTTGATATTAAGGCTAATTGACAAAAAGTCGCACGCTTCTATAGTAGGCGAGCCTTTTCGCCGGCGCGGTATGCGAAACAACGACTTTACGTCCCAAACCGAATTCGAAAGGAGGCCTTCATGGCTGACAGGAAAGCGACATTGACGGTAGACGGTCTGGACAAGCCGATCGAACTACCCATGTATTCCGGCACATTAGGCCCAGACGTTATCGATGTACGAGGCCTCGGTGCAGAGGGCCTGTTCACCTACGACCCCGGCTTCATGGCCACCTCTTCCTGCCAGTCCGCCATCACCTACATCGATGGCGGCAAGGGCATGCTGCTTCACCGTGGTTACCCCATCGACCAGTTGGCCAAGGAGTCCAACTTCGTCGAGCTCTGCTATACCCTGCTGTTCGGCGAACTGCCTTCCGACGAGCAGTACGCGGATTTCGAGACGCGCATTCGCAACCACACCATGGTCCATGACCAGATCAACAACTTCTTCAAGGGTTTCCGCCGCGACGCGCACCCGATGTCGATCCTGTGCGGCGTGGTGGGTGGCCTGGCGGCCTTCTACCATGACCACATGGACATCACCCAGGAAGAAGACCGGGTCATCAGCGCCATCCGTCTGATCGCCAAGATGCCCACGCTCGCCGCGATGTCGCACAAGTACAACGTCGGTCAGCCCTTCAACTACCCGCGCAACGACCTGAGCTATGCAGAGAACTTCCTCTACATGATGTTCAGCAACCCCTGCGAGGAGTACAAGATCAACCCGGTCTACGCCAAGGCGATGGACCGTATCTTCATGCTCCACGCGGATCACGAGCAGAACGCCTCCACCTCCACGGTGCGCCTGGCGGGCTCGACCGGTGCCAACCCGTTCGCCTGCATCAGCGCGGGTATCGCGGCGCTCTGGGGTCCGGCCCACGGCGGTGCCAACGAAGCGGTGCTGAACATGCTCGACGAGATCGGCGACGACTCCGAAGAGAACATTCAGCGTTTCATCGACAAGGCCAAGGACAAGGACGACCCGTTCAAGCTGATGGGCTTCGGTCACCGGGTCTACCGCAACTTCGACCCGCGCGCCAAGGTGATGAAGGAGAGCTGCGACGAGGTACTGGCGGAACTCGGCATGGCCGACGACCCGCAGCTCAAGATCGCCAAGCGCCTCGAGCAGATCGCGCTGGAAGACGAGTACTTCATCGAGCGCAAGCTCTACCCGAACGTCGACTTCTACTCCGGCATCATCTTGAAGGCGATGGGCATTCCGACCAACATGTTCACCGTGATCTTCGCCGTGTCGCGTACCATCGGCTGGATCTCGCACTGGCATGAAATGCTCAGCGAGAGCTACAAGATCGGCCGTCCGCGTCAGCTCTACACGGGCCACGACAAGCGCGACTACCCGACCAAGAAGTAAGTCTCGCCGATTCGACGCGAAGGCCGCCCCAGGGCGGCCTTCGTGCATTCAGGAGGCTTTTCGAGCAGCGCACCCTCACCTCTCACTGAACTCGTCACTTTCGCTTTTGAACAGCACCAGGCTCGCTCGATGCGATGAAAGAGACCCCGTATCGCGACCATTTTTTGCTTGACAAGGCGGGCCAAAAGCAAAGAAAAATGTTTTCCACACTATCTGTGGATAACCCTGTTCACAACCACACAGAAACATCCCGCAATCGCCATGAACAGTGGCTTGGCTTTAGATTGATCACTTTTTGATCTAACATAAGCCATTGTTTTAATTAAATAAATTTTAAAAGGCTGATTTCATGAAGAGTTAGCCGCCCCTTGTGTACAACCCCGCCCAAGGAACAGCAAAAGTGGACAAGTCAAGCGCAAAAAGGCAAAAAATTCGGTCTGAAAGACGTATCAAAGGCAGCAATAATTCTCGCCATACCCTAACGGGTTGCGATGAAAAATTATCAAAAGATAAGAGATAGAGCAGAAGAGATGTGGCGTCCCATAAGGGGTTCGAACCCTTGTTACCGCCGTGAAAGGGCGGTGTCCTGGACCACTAGACGAATGGGACGTTTTACATCGTGCGCTTGCGCGCTTGAGTTGGTGGAGCCTAGCGGGATCGAACCGCTGACCTCAACACTGCCAGTGTTGCGCTCTCCCAGCTGAGCTAAGGCCCCGTGTCGTGAAGACGATGCGTATAGTACTGATTAGGCTCGCCTTCGTCAACCCAAAATGCGCCAAATCCCGCAATGGGATCTGGCGCAGCACGCGTCGGGCGATAATGCCCTTCTCGGTTACAGCGCCCGGTACTCCTTCTCGAAGCGCTTGGCCTGCTTTTTCGAGACGCCGCCCAGCACTTCGAGGGCGTGGCGCAGGCGTGCTCGGGTCACGTCCGAACCGAGGATCGCCATGGCATCCATGACCGAGGTGCTGGTGCTCGATCCGGTCACGGCGATGAACACCGGCGCCAGAAACGCCTTCATCTTGAGATCGAAGACGCCGGCCAGGGCCTGAACCTCGGCCAGCAGCGCTTCCTTGTTCCAGGCCGGCAGCGTCTCGAGGCGCCACACCAGAAACTGCAGAAGCCGCACGAGCTCTTCGCGCTCGAGCTTCACGCCTTCGAAATCCGCCTCCGTGATGGCGGGCAGGCCCGAGAAGAAATGCCCGGCCAGCGGCATGACCTGGGAGAGCGTTTCCACCCGCGGGCGCACCTGAGGCAATATCTGGCGCACGTACTCCTCGTTGAAGGCCCACTCCCTGAGCGCGGCCAACAGCGCGTCGTCGTCCAGATCCTCACGAATGTAGAGGCCGTTGAGCCAGGTCAGTTTCTCCAGGTCGAACACCGGCCCGCCGAGCGAGACGCGCTGGATGTCGAAGACGCCCATCATCTCCTGGAGAGAGAACTTCTCGCGCTCGTCCGGCATCGACCAGCCCATGCGGCCGAGGTAATTGGTCACCGCCTGGGGCAGAAAGCCCATGCGGCGATAGTAGTTGATCGAGGTCGGGTTCTTGCGCTTGGAGAGCTTCGACTTGTCCGGATTGCGCAAAAGCGGCATGTGGCAGAGTACCGGCATGTCCCAGCCGAAGTACTCGTAGAGAAGCTGATGCTTGGGCGCGGAGTTGATCCACTCTTCCCCGCGCAGCACGTGGGTGATGCCCATCAGGTGATCGTCCACCACGTTGGCCAGATGATAGGTCGGCATGCCGTCGGACTTTATCAGGATCTGGGCATCCACCTGGGCCCAGTCCACCTCGATGGTGCCGCGCAGCAGATCCTCGATCACGCAGACGCCGTCGCTCGGCACGTTCATGCGCACCACGAACGGCCAGCTCTCCGCTTCGCGGCGTGCCTGCTCCTCGGGCGACAGCGCCAGATCCGCCGGCTTGAGCGCCAGGTGCAGGCCAGCCTCCTTGCGTGACTCGCGCAGCGCATCGAGCTCTTCGCTGGTGCGGTAGCACTTGAAGGCGTGGCCGGCGTCGATCAGCTCCTGAGCGTAGCGCGCGTAGATCTCGCCGCGCTCGCTCTGGCGGTAGGGGCCGTGAGGGCCGCCGACGTCCGGGCCCTCGTCCCACTCGATGCCGAGCCAGCGCAGCGAATCCAGAATCATCTGCTCGGACTCGGCGGTCGAGCGTACCCGGTCGGTGTCCTCGATGCGCAGGATGAATTCGCCGCCGTGCTGGCGAGCGAAGCAGAGGTTGAACAGCGCGATGTAGGCGGTGCCGACGTGGGGGTCGCCCGTAGGCGAGGGCGCGATACGCGTACGTACGGTCATCAAGATATCCTTTTGGCGTCAGAGCGTGGCGCCATTATACGCGCCCATCTACCATCCATCAGTATGCGTGGGGAACATCTTTGGCCGAAAAGCGTCCGAATGAAAGTTGCTAAGGATATAGCGGTGGGCGCTCAAGTCGCTTTGCTATTTCGAGCGTTCTACCTATGATGCATGGCCGTGCGCGAAGCCCCGAGCGATCGCGTACGGCGTACCGCCGTTGGCAACGATGAACGTTCATCACACGAGTTTGTTTGGCTCATCAATGGGAAAACATAATGGAATCGCTAGGCTCACGTATCAAGCAACTCCGGCAGCGGGTGAAGCTTAACAAAGCCGCCCTGGCCCGGAAGGTTGGCGTGTCGGATGTGACTATCTCGTACTGGGAGTCCGGTGCGATCAAGCAGATCGGGCACGAGCGCCTAGTGGCGCTGGCCGACGCACTGGACTGTTCGCTGGCGACGCTGCTGGAAGGCGAC
>NZ_JAMZBD010000168.1:0-6183 GCF_024158685.1 Halomonas sp. 707D4
CTCCATCGGCTTCGACGGCTTCATCGAACTGCTCGAAGGCGCCCACGAGATGGACCGCCACTTCATCGAGGCGCCCTTCTCGCAGAACATGCCGGTGCTGATGGCCTTGATCGGCATCTGGTACATCAACTTCATCGGTGCTGAGACCCAGGCCATCGTGCCCTACGACCAGGCGCTGAACCAGCTGCCGTCGTTTCTGCAGCAGCTCGACATGGAGTCCAACGGCAAGTCGGTGGACATCTTCGGCCACCCGGTCAACTACAAGACCGGCCCGATCGTCTGGGGCCAGACCGGCTCCAACGGCCAGCACGCCTTCTTCCAGCTATTGCACCAAGGTACGCGCTACGTGCCGATCGACTTCATCGCCTCTCTCAAGCCCGAACCCGGCATGGAGGAGCACCACTTCGCGCTTCTCACCAACATGCTCGCCCAGGCCAACGCCTTCATGGAAGGCAGCCAGAATGAGTCCCAAGAGCTCAGCCAGGACCCCTACAGCTGCCCCGGCAACCGCCCCTCCAGCACCCTGCTGCTCGACGAACTCACGCCAAAAAACCTCGGCGCACTGATCGCCCTCTACGAGCACAAGGTATTCGTCCAAGGCGTGATCTGGAACATCAACTCGTTCGATCAGTGGGGGGTGCAGTTGGGCAAGCGTATCGCAGGCGAAATCAGTGAGCGTATTGATACCAATGCGGCGGATTTTGATGCCTCAACACAGGGGTTGCTGAAGTTGGTGCGGGCGCATTTTCCAAGCGGCCGTGCTGAGGAGGATGGCCAAGTTGAAAGTGGTAAAAAGACGGCCAGGAAGAAAGGCTAGAGAGTTTTAGAAAGTGAGACATAAGGTAAGCAAAAGCCTTGGCTGAATAGCCTGGGCTTTTTTGAAAGCGCAGAGCTGATTCTGCCCATTAGTTAAACCGCTTCCATCCAGTATTGCGTTGGTGTCTCCCCGCACCTTGTAAAACCCAGCCGCTCGTATAATGCGATGGCATGGCTCTGCTTCAAAACGCGAAGCCGTAAAGGCATGTTTGCCGCTCGTGCCTTTTTCAGCTCCTCACGAACAACCTGCGTTCCAATCCCCTGCCCTTGGTATTCAGGCACAAGAAATATGTCCCGCAGTTGAATAAACCCCTCTTCCTTTGTTATCCATACAGCGCCTACGTAGGTACCGTTTAAAGCCAAGATTTCAAAATCACCTTGACGCCATTTCTCATCAAAGGCTGGCTTTTGGAGTTTATCGTCCCAAACACCAAACTGACGCTCGACCACTTTTTGATAAGCGCTTGAATATGCGTTTCAGATGAAATCGCGGTCATTTTCTTCTGCTATCAATCTGGCAATTTGCATTTTTATAGCGCCTAAAAAGATTACTGCAATATTGATTTAATATGGAATAACGCCCACCATGAATGGCACGAGGAACGAGCGTCCGGCAACCTTGGGGAGCGAATTTAATGGCTTGGTTAGGCATTTACCACCAACCTTGGCCAAATTTCCAGCCACCTTTTAGTCGTGATCCGCTCCTCGAAATCCTGGAGCTTTGATCTTTTGGCATTAATAGTTACAGTAAAATTGAACAAGGGGTCGAAACCAAAAGGTGACACTAGCACAACGTCTCCAGAATTGTTTAAAGCGGCCCCAACCGCCGTTTCGACTTCAACCCAGTAGCTCATAGCATCTGAAGTTGACGTGTAGGGGCTATCGCAGTTCCGCCTATACATCCGCGCCTGGTTCTTTACCGACCATGGGAAATCCAAGACGCTTGTGAGCTGCTGCTCAAGCTGCCTATCTCTGACTTCAGAATTATCTACTGGATCAAAATATATCAGATCGATATCGTTTAGAGCTGTCAGCGATAGAAAGCCATGAACTTTGTCCCAAACCAGGTTCCGCACAAATCCCGCGGCAAGACACCAATCTGGGAGATCGAGGCTTGCGGCAGCAGAAAGTGCCCGCATCCGCTTGGAATCGTCTGCTATCCATTGCTTAATTCTGGCTTCATAGTTCATCGTATTGCCTAACGACTGGGCTCAGCAGCCGATTTGGAAGCGCACCGCGCTGGAAAACCGGTCCGCTGCAGCCCCTGCTTATGTTTAAAGTTCAATCATATCAGCTACTTGATATCCGAGGTTCGTCACCTCAAAGATTTCGCCTTTATGACCACGCTCAATAAGCAAACCTTCCTCAATCAACTCTTGAATGGCCGCTTCCCATCTGGCTACTTCTCGACGATCCTCGGACTGAACTAGATTTCTCCCATTAGTCTGAACGTCTGTACCCCCAATGTATCTTAGGTACATAACATTTCCATGGGTATCTGAACTGGCCTCTTTGAGTAAGACTTTCGCTTCATCTGATAACTCGGGAAGTCCACTCGAAGATTCAACAGGGACAGACGCATGTTGCCCAGATGCCTCTAGAAACGTTGGGTGTTCATTGAGCTTAAGCTGGAGATGCCGGTAGAACTTTTGGCGAAAATCTGAATGGCTATCGTAGCCCTCATATAATCCGCGTTTTTGGCAAGATTCTTTGAAGCGCTTGAGATGCTGCAATTGTTCTACATCTACTGAATCTATTGCGACAGGCTGACTCGAAAAGTAGAGCATTGCGGGTTTGCCTGTTTCGATGTGCCGCTCGATCTCTTCAACGGTTCCACTCGCATATTCAGAAGTTGCAGTTCCAATTCTTGTCCAGAACACCCCAACCAAAAGATCACATTTGTCTAGAACTTGGTTGTTAATTATCTCTTGCGGAGAGGAGCCCATTTCAGGAGATGAGTGCGACTCCCAGCCTATAGGTAAGAGTACGATGTTTCTTGCCACCGAATGGACCGCATTCCATTCGTAAATCACATCTCTGACAATCGCGCGCTCTGACGCAACGTCTCCAGGTGAGGCGATCATCACGTTGTAAACTCTTGCGTCATAGCTCATTTTCTATCCTTACTCCTTGAACATAACGCCCGCCATCACCAGTTGAAAAAACGGAGCAAAGCGGAGGTTTTGGTATCCGGTGCATGGCTTGGTTATGCGCTCTCACGGATAGCACGGACATCCTCGATATCCACCGGACGGGAGAGCGCAGATTTATAGTGGACCAGATCGTCTTTCAGCATAAGCGGAAGCTCAAGGCCCAGCAAATGCACTGTTGCGTAGCGAGAGAAATCTATGTTGAGTGGAACCCAAGTGTCGTTGCCTGCATCGAAGATTTGCGGACTGGCAGCATTACCTATCTCCACTTTGATGCCTTCATACTTGAACTGGACGTAGATTAGATCCCAGCCTTCCTCTTGGCGGTGAGCGGCAGCCTTGGATAGAAATTTTTGGCCGGCCTGAACTACTGACTCAAAGTGCTCAGCAGGGACAAAAAGGTCAATGTCGTTCAGATCACGCTCTGAGCCATACCCCTGTGCAGCGAGCCCTCCACAGATCAGAAAGGGAATATTCCTATCTCTCAGTAACCCCACAATCCATTCCGCTGCTAAATGATGCACGCCTCCTCCTTTTGCGCATAACAGTGATTATATACCCGGCTGCATAACCTCAATGGACGTACCAGCGCGTTCATTGAAGTTATCTAGCCGCCTGTATCAAATTTATCTCATTGATCTTATTGCTAGCAAAGAAAATTTTGGCTGCCTATTCAAAATTCGCGTGTCTTTTCACTTTACCTGAGGCTTGTAATTGTGGGTTGCGATCAGCGACCTTGCCGCCGCGCCATAGCCCTACTGATTAGCGTCTAGGCTGACTCAATAAGTAGTTGAGATGTGCGCACACTTCTGGCCCCCCCCTGCGCAGGTTATACATCACCGTGTTACGAATAGTGCCATCGCGACGCAGCCTATGACCGCGTATCATACCCTCCTTTTTCGCGCCCAAGCGCTCAATGGCACGTTGGCTTGCGTAGTTGACGTTGTCGGTGCGCCAGCCCACCACGTTACAACCCAACGTATCGAACGCATGTGTCAACAACAGCAGCTTGCAGGTGGTATTGATATGGGTACGCTGCGCGCGTTTGGCGTACCAAGTGCGGCCAATTTCCAACCGTTTTACCTCAGGCAGGATATCGTGATAGCTGGTCGTGCCCAGCACGGTACCGCTGGCTTCATCGCAGCCATCGCTTCGGTCAGTATCGATATAAAGGTTTAGCGACGCCATCGCGCATCAACGGCCACCCCCGAAGCGGGACGATCCCACCGCACTCCGAGGTGTGGCCGTGTCGCTTAACGCCCCTTGAAACCACCAGGACTTACCTGCCGAGTCAGAAGCGCTTACCCAGACTCAAGAACAGCGCGCTGCTGCGGGCGTCGTCGACATCGACATTGGCACCAATCTGAGCGTCGATACCACCGAGCGTCGCGCGAGCCCCCAAGTCGAGCTCCACGTAGTCGCGGTCAAGATCGAGCCGGGGCACGCGGTAATCGCCCAGCTGCGGCAGGGTTTGCAGGGTGGCGCTGGCGCCATCGTTCTGTTCGAATTCGTGATTGTAGCTGACCTGCAGGTAGGGGTTGAACGTCGGCCCGTCGCGTCGGATCTGCCAGCCCAGACGGCCCACCAGCGAGTCGACGTTCCGGTCGGGGTACGTAAGCGCCGTTGAGGAGCGCGCGGTTTCATCGAAGCCGTCGAGCTCGACGCGCTGCCACGTGAGCCCGGCGATGGGGCCGGTTTTTACATCGCTCCCGGCAATGGAGAAAGCGCTCACATCGACACCGGCGTTCAGCGCCGCCGTCAGGTTCTTCCCTTGCGTGGAGCCGCTGTGGCGTCGAGTGGCGCTGCCCAGTTGAATATCGCGGTCGATATCGACATCGAGCCAGGTATAGCTCAGCTGGGCGTTGGCCCAGGCGCTGTCAGTGTACCAGCCGGTGAACAGCCCAAGCGTCGTGTCCTGGCGCTGAAAGCTTCCGCGGCCGCCGCCAACGTCGGCGTCCTGATCGCCGTAGCCTGCGAACCCGCCCATCACCCAGCCGTTTTGATACCAGTCCACTCCCAAAAGCCCCGAGGGCTTGTTGGCATCATAAAGATCGCTCGAACCCAGCTTTTGGCGCTCGGCGCGAAGATCGCCCCACCAGCGCAAGCCGTTATCTAGCGGTATGGCATTCAGGTGCTCGGCGACCCGGTTAGCGCGGGTCCGCCCGGTCAGCACCGCCGAGTGGGTCACCAACTGCTGCAGCTGTGGCGCCTCGAGCATCGACACCACGACCTCGCCGATGATGCGATGGGTTGCGGGCGTGGGGTGAACTTCGTCGGCGAACATGTAGCGCTCACCGGCCTCCGGTGCTACCAGCGTGCCAGGATTACAAAGCGGCAGCGCCTGGGTACAGGCGCTATCCGTAATGTTGGTGAAACCATAGCGGCCGGGGTCGGCTGCGACCTCCTGTAGCAGTGAGAAGGTATCGACGGGTATGACATCGACCCCACTGGCCGCCACCGCTGCGTAGAGCGTTTCGTTGTACTGACCGGCAAGCGCGGTGGCACCGGCGCGGGTGGCCGGATCGCCGTTGAAGCGTGGCGTCAGCCCGAAATCGGGAATATTGAACAGCAGCACGTGCTGCGCACCGGCATTTTCGAGCGCGGCAGCGGCTTGGGCGGTGCCCACGGCGGCATCACGTATGATACTGGCAGCATCGCCCCCGGCGCTCACCGCGAACAGGTCGTTGGCACCGGCCCAAACGGCGTAAAGCGTATCTCCATCAGCGACGCCGCCGGTCGCCTGCAGATAGCTCGCGATCTGTTCGCTCAGCGGCGGCGCTGCGCCGAACAGAACGCTCGAAGGCGCCGTTACTCGAGCACCGCCGGCGGCGTAGTTGCTGCCGCCGGCGCTACTGGGATCTGCGCTGCCGCCAAAGCGGTCGGCGACACGCTCGGCCCACACTGGCCCGGGATTGACGGTAAAGCGCCCAACGAAATCACGCTGGCCGGGCGGCAGCGAAAGCAGTCGCGCGATGGGTTCACGGTAGTAGCCGCTATCGGTTAGGCTATCGCCGAAAAAGACGGTATCGTTGAAGGGCTCATCGAACATCGTGGCGGCAAGCGCCGAGAGCGGCAAGGCGCCTACGGCGACGAGAATACTCAGCGCCAGGCGCCGATAGCGTAGCGTGGGCATGACATCGTTCCTTTGATTGGTATTGTTATAAGTCGCTGGGCGATGGACGACCGGAAGTTCACGCCGGTGAGCAACGTTTAGCGA
>NZ_JAMZBD010000169.1:0-6165 GCF_024158685.1 Halomonas sp. 707D4
CGTTGGAGGCGTGCGCCTCGGAGCCGCCGCGCAGGATGCAGGCGTTGCCGGCCTTGAGGCACAAGCTCGCCGCCTCGATGGTCACGTTGGGGCGCGACTCAAAAATGATGCCGATCACCCCCAGCGGCACGCGCATCTTGCCGACCTGGATACCGCTCGGGCGGTAGTTCATGGCGCTGATCTCGCCCACCGGGTCGGCGAGCGCGGCCACCTGGCTAAGCCCTTCGATCATGGCGTCGATGCGCGTATCGTCCAGCGCCAGTCGATCGAGCAGCGCCGCGTCGAGGCCGTTCTCCCGCCCCCTCGCCAGATCCTGCTGATTGGCGCGCAGAAGCGCCGGTCGAGCGCTCTCGAGGGCGGAAGCGATGGCCCGCAGGGCGCGATTCTTGGCGCCGGTATCGGCGGCGCGCAGCACTTTCGCTGCCTCACGGGCGCGGCGCCCTACCGCGTTCATGTATCCGGGAATATCGCCGGCGGCCAGGGCTTTCAGGGCGTTATCGTGATCGGCGCGTGCAACGCTCATGCTGTCTCCCAGAATCAGGCTCATGGATTAAGTCGAAAACAGGGGCGGCGATTCATCTCATCCAACCACCCCTGGTAGGGTATATCTCGCGCGCAAAGCCGCCGCGAGGCACCTAAAAACGTCAGCGCCCCGAAATAAAACGCACTAGACGCTATACTGAAGCCACCCGGATACGGTAGCGCTCGGCGGCGAGGCGTTCATCGGTCCGGGGCCTCTACTCAAAACAGGTCAATAGTAAGCCAGCATGGAAAGCAAATACAAAATACGCCTGCTCAGAGTCAACCTGCTGCTCGCCGCCGCCGTTCTCGTCCTCTGGAGTTTCGGGGCGCCGCCGCTGGCTACCGTGGCGCTGTGGACGGCAGCGCTATGGCTGTTCACCACCGCCGTACTGCTGGAGTTCACCCTGCGCCATTCGCGCGATCTCTCCTGGCAGGTCCTGACCAGCGCCCTGCTGCTGTTTCTGATCGCAGCGGCCCCGGAGCGCCACAGCATCCTGATCTGGGTATGGGCCGCCCTTTTCATGCTGTCGCAACATCGCATCATGACGCTGTTCAATATCGGCGGAGCGCTTTCGAGCTGGCTGCTGGTGGCCTTCAACCTGAGCGCTGCCCAGGCAGCGATGCTGCTGGTGGCGCTGGTCATCCTCACGCTGCTGGCCATCGCCCAGACGCGTCGGCTGATCGACCTCAACGGCAGCATCCGCCAGCGCCTGCGCCTGATTCCGGGGCTCAACCTGTGGGCCGGCGAGCAGCTCTTGAAGGATCTGAACCGCGAGCAGATTCGCGCCCGCCGCGAGGATATCTACGCCGAGGTGCTGATCGTCCATCAGAAGCGCCACCAGCTTTGGGCCCACGCCCAGAGACTCTGCGAGCTGACCCACGATTTCGAGAACGTCTATCGCCTCGATGGCTCGACACTGGCGGTGCTGCTGCTGTGCCGCGACGCCGCGACCGGGGCGCAGCGGCGCCTGGCACTGTGCTCGGCGCTCTCCAGCGGCGTGGTGCATCAGCACGTGCCTCTCGAGGAGCTCGACCCCGCCGGCGTGAGTCTCGAGTGCCTGAGCCGGCGCCACGACGTCTCGCAAAGGAGCGGTGCATGATCAAGAACCTGCCTCCCCGCGCGCTGATGACGCTGGCCTATGTCATCTGCCTGCTGATCACCACCTGCTACACGTTCTGGCTCTACGCCATGGGGCATTACCGCGAACTGATGGTGCCGCTGTTCGTATCGCTCCTGCTGGTGACGGCGCTGCTGCTTCACTACGGTCAGACGTTCACCCCCTACGGGCCGCGCGCGATCTTGCTGATCAGCGCCTACATCAGCGTCTCGTCGGCCCTCTACTTCGGTCTCACGAACGCCATGATCTGGCTGGGGCTGCCCATGGCAGCGGCCTTCGTGCTGCTTCCTCACGTGAGCGCCCTGGGGCTCAACCTGCTGTTCATTCCGCTGTGGTGGCTGTTGCCGATGAACGATCACGCGCTCTACCCGCTCCCCCTGGGGTATCTGGCGCTGATTTTGATGTTCGCCCTGCCCCCCTGGGAGATCGCGCGGCGTCATGCGCTGCTGCGTGCCTCCGACCCTCACGACAGCGAGTGCAACGCCTACCATATCGATACCCTCAAGGAGCGCCTGAACAGCGAGTTCCAGCGCGCCGCGCTGCTCGACAAGCGCCTGGCGGTGCTCGTGCTTCACTTGCCGCAGCTGGACATGGCCGAGGAACAATTCGGCAGCCGCGCCAAGCGAGCGCTGCTGGAGGCGCTGTGCAGCGAGGTCAATAGCCGCTGCCGCGACCATGACCTGCTCGGGCGCGCCGATGCAGCGAGTTTCTGGCTGGTACTGCCGGACACCAGCGAAAGCGGCGCGCTGCTGGTGCGCGAGCGCCTCCACCGCGCGCTGTCGCGCCGGGTGCTGATCGAGACCGGTCCGCTCGAGGCGCGAATTGGGGTATGCTTGCCGCGCCCGAGCGAGCGGTTCGACCGTTACGTTCAACGTCTGGAAAACCTGTCACGGACGCTCTACCGCGCCTGAGCCCGGCGCTTACACCTTGAAGGGAGTCATTTGTGCATCTCGCCGAGCAGTTGCTGGATCTTTCGCTTTCCCCCCTCATGCTGTTGCTGCTGATCTTTCTGATCTCGGCGCTCGAGTCGCTCGCCGTGGTAGGCCTGCTGGTGCCCGGCGTGGTCCTGGTCACCGCCGCCGCCTCGATGGCAGGACACCAGGACGTCGAGGTCGCCTGGCTTCTGATCGCCGCCTTTCTCGGGGCGGTGGTCGGCGACGGGGTGAGCTTCAAGCTCGGCTACGATCATCGCGAGCAGGTGACGAAACGCTGGCCGCTGGCCCAGCACCCGGAGTGGCTGGGCCGCGGGGCGCGGTTCTTCGAGCGCTACGGCATCTACTCGGTGTTCATCGGCCGCTTCGTCGGCCCGGTACGCCCGATCATTCCGCTGGTGGCCGGCATGATGCGCATGCCGCCGCGCACCTTCTTGCTGGCCAACATCGCCTCGGCGATCATCTGGGCGCCCGCCTACGTGCTGCCGGGCTACCTGCTGGGCCACACCTGGCAGCGCTACCTGTCGGTGCCGCCCAATATCGAAAACGCCGTGCTGGTGATCGCCGCCATCGTGGTGGTGCTGGCGGTGGGGTTCTCCCGGGGTCGCGCCCAGGTGGGCCGCCATGGGCGCCTCTACCTGATGACCGCCCGGGCCGCGCGACGCCTGCCCTTCACCCGCCGGCCGTGGCTTGCCATGAGCCACAGCGGCGAGGTGCCGCTGGCATCGCTATTGCTGTTCGTGATCGCCTTCACGAGCTTCTGCGCCTGGACGCTCTACGTTCTCAAGCACCCCGAGGCGCTCTCGCTGGACCTGCAGGCCCAGCGGCTCTTCACCTGGCTCGAGACGCCGGCGCTGCATACCGCGAGCCTGGGTTTTGCCAAGCTCGGCGACAAGCTCGGCATCACGATACTGATACTGCCCTGGGCGGCGTGGCTGCTGGCCCGCCGACGCCTCGACGTGCTGCTGCACTGGGCGGCGGCCTTGGGCGGGATCGCTCTGCTCAACACCCTCGGCAAGGCGGCCTTCGGGCGCGCCCGGCCGGACACGCCGGAGTACCTCGTCGGCTCGCTCTCCTACCCCAGTGCCCATACCTCGGGCTTCGTGGTGGTGGTGGGACTCGCGGCGGCCTTCATCGCCGGCGAGTGCGCCCGCAAGTACCGGGTATGGATCTACTGGGTGGCGATCGCGCTGGTGGTGCCGATGGCGCTGTCGCGGCTGATGCTGGGCGTGCACTGGTTGAGCGACCTGATCGGCGGGGCGCTTTTGGGGCTCACGCTCTGTGCGCTGGTGCGCCTGAGCTGGCAGAGCCGGCGCCGGGCGCCGCTGCCCGCTTGCCCGCTGGCGCTGCTGCTCGGTGCCACGCTTGTGCTGATGGGGCTGCGCATCGCCTACCTGCCGCTGGTGTGAGCGGCGCTCAACCCAGCGCCAGCCAGAGCCCCACGCCGATCATCAGGGTACCGGCGATGCGGTTCATCAGCCTCACGTTACCGCTCTTGCCAAGGGTGCGCCGCAAGGTCTTGCCGCCGGTGGCGTAGACCAGAAGACTGGCGAACTCGATGGTCAGAATCACCGCGATCAGCCCGGCGAGCTGCTGGACGAGCCCGCGGGAGCTGTCCAGAAACGGCGGCAACAGCGCCATGAAGAACGCCCACCCCTTGGGATTGGCGATCGCGGTGACGAACCCCTGGCTTGCCAGCTGAAGCCGCCCGGCGGGCGGGCCGGCCTCGATCTCGGAGGGAATCGCCATGCGCCCCCGGGAGCGCCACATCATCACCCCGAGATAGGCAAGGTACGCCCCGCCGACCCACTTGAAGAGCGTGAAGAGCGCCGGCTGCTTGAGCATCAGGGCGGCCACACCGGCGCCGGCGGCGGCGGCGACCAGCCCGACACCCGCCAGCTCGCCGAGCATCATCCAGAGCGTGCGCTTGATGCCCTGGGTCATGCCGAGCACCATGGCCAGCGTCATGCACATGCCCGGCGTGAGCGACACGAACAGGAAGGTGGGTACAAATACGGAAAGCGTCGCCCACGACAGCATAAATCGGATTCCTCGAGAAGAGTGTCGGTCAGGGTTGGTCGGCGTGCTCGCCCCAGCGCGGTACCAGGGTGTGCTCGATGCCGAGCTGGTTGAGTATACGGGCCACGATGAAGTCGATCAGCGCCTCGATCGAGTCCGGGCGGTGGTAGAAGCCCGGCGCTGCGGGCAGGATCACCACCCCGAGCCGGCTCAGGGTCAGCATGTGCTCCAGATGAATCGGCGAGAACGGGGTCTCGCGCGGCACCATCACCAGCCGGCGGCGCTCCTTGATCGCCACGTCCGCTGCCCGCTCGATCAGATTGTTGCTCGCCCCGGTGGCGACCGCCGACAGGGTGCCGGTGGAGCATGGGCAGATCACCATGTGGGAAGGGGCGCCGGAGCCCGAGGCGACCGGCGCCATCCAGTCCTCGCGCCCGAAGCAGCGAATCTGCCCGGGCCGGGCCTTGAAGCGCGCGGTGAGCGCTTCAACCAGGCGCTCGGGCTTTGCCGGCAGCTCGACGTCGGTCTCGGTGCTGATCACCATGTGCGCGGCCTTGGAGATCATCACCCACACCTCGTGGCCGGCCTCGACGAGCACCTCGACCAGGCGCAGCCCGTACTGGGCACCGGAGGCGCCGGTCAGCGCCACGCTCACGGGTGCCTTGAAGGGAGTATCGTGCTGCATTCAGGCCTCCTTGGCGGCCAGAGCGACGAGAAGCCGCTCGTGTATCCCGCCGAACCCTCCGTTGGACATCACCACGATGCGATCCTGGGGCAGCGCCTTGGCCACCACCGCTGCCACCAGCGCGTCGAGATCGTGGTGCAGCGAGCCGTGGGCCTGCTCGTCGACCAAGGCGTCCATCGACCAGTCGAGCCCTTCGGGTTCGAACCAGAACACCGCATCCGCCGGGGCCACGCAAGCCTTCAGACGATCGCGCAGCGCGCCCAGGCGCATGGTGTTGGAGCGCGGCTCGATCACCGCCAGCAGCCGGCCCTTGGGCGTGGCCGCGCGAAGCCCCTCGAGGGTGGCGGCGATCGCGGTCGGGTGATGGGCGAAGTCGTCGATCACCTGCACGCCGCCGATCTCGCCGCGCACCTCCTGACGCCGTCTGGGGGTCTGAAAGCGCGACAGCGCCGCGCAGGCCCGCGCCAGGTCGACACCCAGATGATGCGCCGAGGCCAGCGCCGCCAGGGCGTTGCGCGCATTGTGCTCGCCGGTGAGACTCCACTCCACCACGCCATCCTCGGCGCGCTCGCCATCAAAAACCACCTGGAAGCGGCTGGCGTCCGGGCGCTCGAGCGTGAAGCGCCAGGGGCTCGACGCCTGATCGCCAAAGTACACCACCGGCGACCAGGCCCCCTGGTCGATCACCCGATCGAGCGCGGGCTGGCCATCGGCGACCAGCAGACGCCCCCGCCCCGGCACCGTGCGTACCAGGTGGTGGAACTGGCGCTCGATGGCGGCCAGATCGGGAAAGATATCGGCGTGGTCGAACTCCAGGTTGTTCAGCACGGCGATCTCGGGGCGGTAGTGGACGAACTTCGAGCGCTTGTCGAAGAACGCGGTGTCGTAC
>NZ_JAMZBD010000170.1:0-6164 GCF_024158685.1 Halomonas sp. 707D4
GCTCGCATCGTCCCAGCACAGGTTGCCCGGGCCTGCGGCGCGCGCCTGCTCGAGCCAGCGCGAAAGGCGCACCGCCAAGGGCTCGAGCAGGCTCGCCGCCATCCACGGGAGGCTTCCGAAACGGCTGGTGAGCGCCAGGGTGAGATCCTGCACCACCTGCGGTGCGTCGAGCCACTCGGGGTTGGCGCACAGCGCCGACATCCACTCCACCGCGTTTCCCCAGGGGTCGTCGCGAAAACCGAGTGCGACGTCGTCATCCACCCATACCTGAAACTGCTCGTGCCAGGCGGCGAACAGCGTTTCTTCACGCGCGGTGGTGGTGTAGTACAGGCGCTCGCCATCCTCGGAGGGCGCAATGTCGAGCTTGGGCGCGGTGGGCAGTGCCGCCAGAAGCGACTGCAGCGCGATCAGTGGCGTGGCGAGATCCTCCTCGGCGCTGAGAAGCTGGTCGGCGAGGGTGGCGCCGGGGTTGTCGGCCAGCGCCGCGAGGAACTCCAGCTGCTCCTCGTCGAGCCCGCCCTGGCGCACCAGGCGGCGATACCAGAAGTTGGCCCGTTCGCGCGCCTCCTCCTCGTGGCCTTCGTGAAGCAGCAGCATGGCTTCGATGTAGGCCAGCGTCGGCGAGTCCGGCAGCGCCTGCATCGCCTTGATGAAGGCGCCGCGCGCGCTGTCCAGGTCGTCGTTGTCCAGATGCATCAGGCACAGGCGCTCGAGTGCCACGCCGCGCAAGAACAGCGGCCCGCGCTCCATCACCTCGTCGAGCAGGTCCGCGCGCTTGCGGGTGAAGCCGCGCTCCTGGTAGATGTCCAGCAGGATCTCGAAGGCGGGCTCGGCCTGATCCGGCAGGCGCGACCAGTCGCTGCCGTCGAACAGCGACTCGAGAATCTGCATGGCGCGCCCGGTCTGGCCGCTCTCGGCGGCGATCAACCCAGCCTCGAGCAGCGCCTGGGCGGACGCGCGGTGGCTGTCGAGGGCGGCCTTCAAGGTCGCTCCCTTCCACTCCTTGAGCGACAGCATCCACATCATCTGGGCGGGAATCTCGGTCGGGAAGTCGACCCGCTGGCAGCACTGCTTGTACTTGCGCCCGGAGTCGCACCAACAAGGTTCGTTGCGCCCGGGCGTGGCCAGGGACTCGGCGGCGAAATCGAGCCGTTCGAGCGGGGTCTGCGACCAGAGAATCGGCGCGAGCGCCTGAGCGGTCGCCACGTTGCCGTTGAAGAATTCCGCGCCTTCGTCGCGCACCCAGATCATGAAGTCCGGGTAGTGTTCGTGCTGCCTGATCGCCGAGAGTGCCCCCGAGGCAAATCCCAGCAGCTGATCGACCCATACCGCCAGCATTGCCATCTCCCCTGTATTGAAAGCGCAACAGTCTAGCACGGCTACCGGGCTCGACGCAGAAGGATTGGCGTCACCATCCTGGGCTGCTAGTGTGCGATGACCGCACCAAGCGCCGCCCGCGCGACCCTAGACTGGAGACCCCACCCGCGATGACCGCCGTAACCCTCGTCACCTGCCAGGGGGATGCCATCACGCCGCACCTGGAGGCGCTCGCCCGCCTGCGCATTCGCGTCTTTCGTGACTACCCCTACCTCTACGATGGCGACCTGGCCTACGAGGCCGAGTACCTGGGCCGCTACGCTCAGAATCCGGCCAGCCTGTTCGTGCTCGCCTTCGACGGCGATACGCTGGTCGGGGCCTCGACGGGGCAGCCGCTGAAGGATGAAGTCGCCGAATTTCGCGCACCGTTCGAGCGTGCCGATATCGACCCGAGCGACGTGTTCTACTACGGCGAATCCGTGCTGCTTCACGACTACCGTGGCCAGGGCCTTGGCAAGGCGTTCATAGCGGCGCGCGAGGCGCACGCTAGATCCCACTCTTTCGGGACCGTCGCTTTCTGCGCCGTGGAGCGTCCGGAGGATCACCCGGCCAAACTCGCCAGCTACCGGCCGCTTCACGGCTTCTGGGAGCATCTGGGCTACCGTCGCCGCGCGGCACTGACCGCTCGCTTCGCCTGGAAGGACATCGACGCGGCCGAGGAGAGCGAAAAGCCGCTGGTGTTCTGGCTCAAGTCGCTGGCCGGCTGAGCCGCCTCAACGGGGCGGTGCAAAGCCGGCCTCGTCCAGCAAGGGGGCCACACGGGCGTGCATGTCCAGACGTGCCTTCAAGCGCACCAGATTCCAGTAGTGGCCGTTGAGCGCACGCGAGAGCAAGAGCGTATCCGCCGGCGGCTGGAGCCGATCCATCGCGCCCCACACCTTGGGCGACAGCTCGCGCAGGCGCCGGTGCACGCGCACGTCGCCGAAATCCTGCTCGCCGGGTGCGAACAAGGGCGCCACGCATTCGGCCGCCTCGCGGTAGAGCGCCAGCGGCGCGCCCTGCCCCTGACGTCCGCCCAGCGCCATCATGGCGTCGTCCATCGCCATGGCGTCCTGGTCCAGCGTCGCTTTCAAGAGCGCCATCATCGCCGTGAGTTGCTCTTGGGGCACCTCGATCACCGCCCCGAAATCGTAGATGACGAGGCGCTGCTGGGCATCGACGGCGAAGTTGCCGGCGTGCGGGTCGGCGTGCAGCTCCCCGAAGGTGAACAGCTCGCGGGTGATCCAGTCGGCAAGCGTGCGTGCCACCGCCTGCCGGGTGGCGTCGTCGGCCTCTTCCAGCTCGCGAAGCGGCGTACCCTCGACGAAGCGCATGGCGAGCACGTGAGATCCGCAAAGCGCCGGCAGCGGTTCGGGTATCACCAGCCGCGGCTCGCTCGCGTAACGCTCGCGGTAGCGCGCAAGCGCCCGGGCCTCGGCTTTATAGTCGAGCTCGTCACGAAGCCCGGTGGCGAGCTCCTCGAACAGCGCGTCCAGGCGCGCCTGGGGCACCTTGAACCAGCGCCCCAGACGCAGAATGCGCTTGAGCTGGACGAGATCGCTCTCGAGCACCTCGGCAAGCCCGGGGTACTGCACCTTGAGCACCACGGTGTCGCCTTCATGCGTGAGTGCCTTGTGCACCTGGCCCATCGAGGCGCTGGCGAAGGGGCGCTCCTCGATCTCGCGAAAGTGCGCGTCGAGATCGCCGTACTGTAGAAGGAGCGCCTCGCGAATGCGCGGCCAGGGCATCGGCTCCGCCTGGCGCTGCAAACGCGCCAGCTCCTCGGAAAGATCCGCCGGCAGCAGGTCGTCCCACTGGGACATCAGCTGCGCCATCTTCATCGCCGGGCCCTTGAGCTCGGAAAGCCCCTCGAACAGCGCCTCGCCCAGCGCGCGCCAGTCCGCCTGGCCACCGAGGCGGGTCTTGAGCATCGCCCCGCCGGTTCGTGCCCCCAGGCCCATCAATCGCCGTGTTCGTCCGCGCTCGCGCATGCCACTCTCCTCTGGACTCTCGATGCTCCTAAGCGTAGCCCATCGCCGCCCACAGCCTCGATGAGAGTGCGTGTCACGCCGTTGCCCCGGGTTAGCTTCAGCGTGTATCGATGTGCATGAAACTATCTGTACGGCTTTTTGACGAACCTTTTACCCATACTCAAGATCTTGAAATCACTATTAAAAATTAAAAATAGGCAATTTGCACATAGGTGCAACATGTCAATTTACTGTCACGTTCGCCGCCTAGAATGCCCCTGTCTCGGTCGATTGACTTCGATCGCCCGCATTTTTCGAAAGAGGATAGGTCATGGCACAGTGGAGTGACGCGACGCACCTGCAACGACGTGGAGTGCCGCTGGGCTTGAAGCATTCGGCGACGATTCTGGGCATCTCGCTTCTGGCGCTGTTCGGGTACCTGATCCTCGCCCCGGTGATCTCGATCCTGCTCGATGCCATCCAGGTCAACTTCGGTGACGCCACGCGCATCCGCGCGCCCCAGGGCAGCTTCACGGATCACTACCTGCAGCGCGTGTTCACCTCGCCGGTCTCCCACCGGCTCTTCTGGCAGCCGTTGCTCAACACCCTGATGGTCGCGATCGCCTCGATGAGCATCGCCATGGTCGTCGGTGGCGTGATGGCGTGGCTTCTCAGCCGCACCGATCTGTGGGGGCGGGGCTGGTTCGCCACCGCCCTGATCGTGCCTTTCATGCTGCCTACCTGGACCTTCGCGCTGGCCTGGACGACGCTGTTCAAGAACCGTTCGATGGGCGGCCAGCCCGGCTGGCTCGAGGCCATGGGCATCGACTCGCCGGACTGGCTGGCCTACGGAGCCGTGCCGATGACGCTGATCATGGCGCTGCACTACATCCCGCTGGTCATCCTGCTGTTCGGTAACGCCCTGCGCCGCTTCGATACCCAGCTCGAAGACTCCGCGCGCATCCTGGGCGCGGGTCGCAGGGTGGTGGCGCTGCGCATCGTCCTGCCCTTGATGCGCCCGGCCTTGATGTCGGCCATGGTGCTGATTCTCGCCGACGCGCTGGGCGAGTTCGCGGTGCCCTACATCCTCGGCCTGCCGGTGCAGTTCGATACCCTTTCCACCTCGCTTTTTCGCGCCATCTCCTCGCGCCAGACCGGGGTCGCCTCGGTGCTCGCCGGCGCCATCATGGTGCTGGGCTGCATCACGCTGACGATCGATCTCTACCTGATGCGCGAGGCACGCCGCTTCGTCACCCTGGGTGGCAAGGGCGCCATGCAGCGCCGTCGCCCGCTGGGCGTGTGGCGCCTGCCGGCGACCCTGGCCGCCGCCGCGCTGTTCTGCGTCGGCGTGGTGCTGCCGCTGGGCACGCTGTTCCTCTCCACGATCATGCACCTTCCCGGGCGCTTCGAGGCGGCCAACTTCACCCTCGACTACTGGGTCGGGCGCGATCTGTCGACCGTCGCCCTCTCCCGCGGCATCCTGCTGACGCCGGACTTCTGGTCCGCGGCCTGGAACAGCCTGCGCATCGTCGGCAGCGCGTCGGTCTGCGCCGGCCTTCTGGGGCTCCTGGTGGGCTACGTGGTGACCCGCACGCCCTGGCACTGGCTGGCGAGCACCCTGCGCCAGCTCACCTTCATGCCGTACCTGGTACCGGGCATCGCCTTCGCCGCCGCCACGCTTTCGCTGTTCGCGGTGCAGCGCGGCCCCGTTCCGGCGCTCTACGGCACCTCGGTCATCCTGATGCTGGCGCTGATCGCCGACCAGATGCCCTTTGCCTCCCGCGCCGGCATCTCGGCCATGACCCAGCTGGGTAGGGAGCCCGAGGAGGCCGCGCAGATCGTCGGCGCCGGCTGGTGGCGGCGCATGGCGAGCATCATCGTGCCGATCCAGAAAGGCGCACTGGTGGTGGGGATCGTGCTGCCCTTCATCTCCGGCATCAAGGGAGTGAGCCTGTTCATCATCCTGGCGGTGCCCGCCACCGACGTGCTGACCACCTATTCGCTGCGCCTGGTCGATTACAACTACACCCAGGCCGCCAACGCCGTGGTGCTGATGATCGCCCTGCTCGCCTGGGGCGGTACGGTGCTGACCCAGAAACTGACCAAGACCGGCCTTGCCCAGGGCCTGGAGAGCTGACCATGCCAACGATTACCCTGAACGCCCTCACCAAGCGCTACGGCCCCGGCGCCAGCGCCGTGGACACCCTTGACCTGCACGTCGAGAGCGGCGACTTCATGTGCCTGCTGGGCCCGTCGGGCTGCGGCAAGACCACCTTGCTGCGCATGATCGCGGGGCTCGAGCAGGCAAGCCAGGGCCGCCTCTCGATCGGGGACACCGTGGTCGACGATCCGGCGAGCGGGCGCTTCGTCTCGCCGGAGAAGCGCGAGCTCGGCCTGGTGTTCCAGAGCTATGCGCTGTGGCCGCACATGAGCGTGGCCCAGAACATCGACTTCGGCCTGCGCCTGCGCAAGCTGCCGGCGCACGAGCGGCGCCTGCGCACCGGCGAGGTGATGGAGAAACTCGGCATCGCCGCCTACGCCAGCCGCTACCCGTCGCAGCTCTCCGGCGGCCAGCAGCAGCGCGTCGCGCTGGCCCGCATGATGGTGCTCAATCCCAGAGTGCTGCTGCTCGACGAGCCGCTCTCCAACCTCGACGCCTCGCTGCGCCTCGAGATGCGCGCCGAACTCAAGCGCCTGCACCAGGCCTTCGACACTACCATCGTGTTCGTCACCCACGACCAGTGGGAGGCGATGACGCTCGCCTCCACCATCGCGGTGATGCGCCAGGGCCGCCTTCAGCAGGTCGGAAGCCCCGACGACATCTACGCCCGCCCGAAC
>NZ_JAMZBD010000171.1:0-6138 GCF_024158685.1 Halomonas sp. 707D4
GGTATCCACCCCGTCGACGAACGCCTCCAGCTGCGCGAACAGCGCCTGGCGAATGGCCGGCGACTCGTTGACCAGATGATGGCGCGCCTCGGGATGGCGATATACCGTCGCCTCAGGAAATTTCGCGGTCAATATCTCGAGGTTGCGCTCCCAATCCACCGTGGTGTCCTGCTCGCCCTGCAGGATCAGCGTCGGCAGCGCCAGCGGTTCGAAGGCCAGGAGCTTGGGAATCCAGCGGCGCATGGCCGAGATCCAGACAACGCTCAAGCGCTCGGGCTGCAGCGGGTCCTGGTCGCGCAGGAAGGCGGTGAAGGTCTCGTCGGTGGAGTTGGGCCGGTACTTGCGCGGCAGCTCCTTGACGAAGGGGCTGGCGATCAGGTGCACCCAGCTCGCCTGCCCCCAGCGCCAGGGGCGCACCAGCGGCGCCAGCAGCACGATGCCCGCCCAGCCCGCCGCCTCGCGCTGCTCCAAAGCGTCGGTGGCCAGGATCGCCGCCCCGGTGCTCTGGCCGATGCCGAGCCAGGGGGCCGGGGCCAGGTCCGCCGCGTCGAGCGTTCGTTTGACGTGGCTGAAACAGTGCTGGTAGTCGTCGAACTCGCCGATTTCCGCCCGCGGGCCGCTGGAGAGCCCGTGCCCCGGCAGGTCCCACAGCACCACGAGCCACCCCTTCTCCAGCAGGCTCTTCAACAGGTGGCGGTAGAGGCCCAGGTGATCGAAATAGCCGTGCACCACGAACACCGTACCCTTGGGCGCGATGGGGCTCCACACCTGGCACCACAGGTTGAAGCGCCCGGTATCGATGAACCCGGCGTAGACCGACGGGGTGCTCGCGAACAGCGCATCGAGCCGGTAGTGGTGGAAATACGCCTCGACCGCCCGGGTCATGGCCGTGCCCGGGGCAAGATAGTGCAGCGCCGGCGCGTCCGGCGCCTGCTCGAACACGTCCGATAGATGCTGAAACTCGTGCATTGCGTCTCCCTGTCGTCAGGAACGTCCCTGGCGTTGGCGCGCCTTTATTATCATTTAGTCGAGCATGGCGGCGCTTTGGCGTCTAGGCTGTTTACATGCCCCAACCTTTATGGAAGTATTTTCCATAAATCGTTTTCATCCTGGCCGTGGCAGCCTCATCCACCCACGGGCACTTCTCGAGGAGAGACCCATGAGCGAGCGTATCACGCGTCACCGTCTACAGGTGGCCGCCGAGCTGGACCGTTTCATCAACGAGCAGGCCCTGCCGGGCACCGGCGTCGACGAACAGGCCTTCTGGGCTGGCGTCGATGCCCTGTTCCATGATCTTACCCCGAAAAACCGGCGCCTGCTGGAAGAGCGCGACACGCTGCAACAGGCGCTCGACGGCTGGCACAAGGCGCACCCGGGCGCGGTGACCGACATGGACGCCTACCAGCGCTTTCTGAAAGAGCAAGGCTACCTGGTCGATGCACCGACCAGCGTCAACGTTACAACGGCCAACGTCGACCGTGAAGTCGCCATTCAGGCCGGCCCGCAGCTGGTGGTGCCGGTGAGCAACGCCCGCTACGCGCTCAACGCCGCCAACGCTCGCTGGGGCAGCCTGTACGATGCGCTCTACGGCACCGACGTCATCTCCGAGGAGGACGGCGCCGAGAAAGGCAAGAGCTTCAACCCCAAGCGCGGCGAGAAGGTCGTGGCCTACGCCCGCGAGGTGCTGGACCGCACAGCGCCCCTGGCCACCGGCTCCCACGCGGATGCCGAAGGTTATAGTTTGCGCGACGGCCACCTGGTAGTGCGCCTGGAAGGCGGCCGCGAAACCGGCTTACAGGACCCGGACAAGCTGATCGGCTTCGACGGCGACGAAAGCGCGCCGAGCGCGATCCTGCTCGCCAACAACGACCTGCACCTCGAGATCCAGATCGACGCCGACGATGCCATCGGCAAGACGGATCCGGCGGGCGTGAAGGACGTCGTCGTCGAGGCGGCACTCACCACCATCATGGACTGCGAGGACTCCGTGGCGGCGGTGGACGCCGAGGACAAGGTCGGCGTCTACCAGAACTGGCTCGGCCTGATGCGCGGCGACCTGGAAGAGCAGATCGAGAAAGGCGGCAGGACCACCACGCGTAGACTCAACGCCGACCGCACCTGGAAGACCACCGACGGCGGCAGCGTCACCCTTCCCGGGCGCTCCTTGATGTTCGTGCGCAACGTGGGCCACCTGATGACCACGCCGGCGATCCTCGACGAGAACGGAAGCGAGCTGCCGGAAGGCATTCTGGATGCCGTGGTCACCTCGCTGATCGCCCTTTATGACCTGAAGAAGGACGCCGACCAGCCGCGCAACTCCCGCGCCGGCTCCGTCTACATCGTCAAGCCGAAGATGCACGGCCCGAAGGAAGTGGCGTTTGCCAACGAGCTCTTCGGTCGCGTGGAAGACATCCTCGGCATGAGCCGCGATACCCTGAAGATGGGCATCATGGACGAGGAGCGCCGCACCACGGTCAACCTGAAAGCGTGTATCAACGAGGCGACCTCGCGGGTGGTGTTCATCAACACCGGTTTCCTCGACCGCACCGGCGACGAGATGCACACCGCCATGGAAGCAGGCCCGATGGTGCGCAAGGGCGACATGAAGGCCGCCAAGTGGATCACCGCCTATGAAAAGAACAACGTCCAGGTCGGTTTGGCCTGTGGCCTGCGCGGCCGCGCCCAGATCGGCAAGGGCATGTGGGCGATGCCGGATCTGATGCACGCCATGCTCGAGCAGAAGATCGGCCATCCGAAAGCCGGCGCCAACACCGCCTGGGTACCCTCGCCCACCGCCGCGACGCTTCACGCGCTGCACTACCACCAGGTGAAGGTCGCCGACATCCAGCGTGAGATGGAAAGCGCCGGCGAATCCGACCTGCTGGGGGATCTGCTCAGCGTGCCGGTGGCCGAGAACGCCCACTGGTCAGATGAAGAGATTCAGCAAGAGCTCGACAACAACTGCCAGGGCATCCTCGGCTACGTGGTGCGCTGGGTCGAGCACGGCGTGGGCTGCTCCAAGGTGCCGGACATCCACGATGTCGGCCTGATGGAAGACCGCGCGACGCTGCGCATCTCCAGCCAGCACATCGCCAACTGGCTCTACCACGGTATCGTCGACGAGGCGCGGGTGAAGAAGACGCTCACGCGCATGGCGAAGGTGGTCGACGAGCAGAACGCCGGTGATGCCAGCTACACCGCCATGAGCGCCAATTTCGACGACTCCACCGCCTTCAAGGCGGCGTCGGACCTGATCTTCAAGGGTCGCGAGCAGCCGTCGGGCTACACCGAGCCGCTGCTTCACGAGTGGCGCCAAGTGCATAAGAAAAAAGCGCATAAGGCGAAGTAAGCAGCACGTAGCGATCGAAGCCCCGGGCAGTGCCTGGGGCTTTTTTATGGCATCGTGAAAACACGTTTATCCGAACGGAGACAACCACAATGACCGTCATGACCGTCGCAGAGATCGAGCGCTTTCTGGACGAGGTATTTCCCCAGCGCATGGGTCGGGTAGAGAGCGTGGGCGAGATGTGCGCGACGATGCGCCTGGAGATACGCAACGAGCACCTGCGCCCCGGCCCCCGGGTGAGCGGGCCGACGCTGATGGGCTTTGCCGACGTGGCGCTATACGTGGCGATACTTGCCCAGATCGGCCCGGAGCCGATGGCGGTGACCAGCGACCTCAACTGCCACTTTCTGCGCGCCGCCTCCGGCGAGCACGACATCGTGGCCCACGCCCGGCTGATCAAGCTCGGCCGGCGCATGGGGGTGGGAGAAGTGCAGGTGTATTCGGCAAGCGACGACGCGCGCCCGGTGGCCCACGTCGTCGCAAGCTATGCCCTGCCGATCGAGGATTAGATCGCGGGCAGTTGGTCGAGCATGCGGTCGAGTGTGAGCGGGTAGTCGCGAAGGCGAATGCCGGTGGCGTTGTACATGGCATTGGCCACCGCCGCCGCGCCGCCGCAGATACCGAGCTCCCCCACGCCCTTGGCCTTGAGCGGCGTCGAGGCGCCGTCCTGGGTGTCGAGGAAGATCACCTCCTGCTCGGGGATATCCGCGTGCACCGCGATCTCGTAGCCCGCCAGGTCGTGGTTGGGAAAGAAGCCCCGGGCGGTGTCGATGCTGAGACTTTCGCTGAGCGCGGCGCCGATCGCCATGGTCATGCCGCCGATCACCTGGCTGCGCGCGGTGACCGGGTTGAGGATGCGCCCGGCGTCGCACACCGAGAGGGTGCGCCGCAGGCGCGTCTCGCCGGTATAGGCGTGAACCGCCACCTCGACGAAGTGCGCCCCGAAGGTACCGATCTCGAGCTTGTCCTTGAAGTCGCCGAAGTGCAGCGTGTCCTCGCCGACGATTTCATCACCTCCGGCCACCTCGGCAAGCGGCGTATCGATGCCCTCGGCCCGCACGCGGCCCTGCTCGAAGCGCGCATTGTCCACCCCCAGACGCTTGCCGATCTCGGCCTGCAGCGCCAGACACGCGGCGTAAACGCCGGCGGTGGCGCTGGCGGCCCCCATCTGCCCCCCGGAACCAGAGGCCTTGGGATAGGCACTGTTGCCCAGGCGCACCTCGACGTCCTCGAGCTCGACGCCCATGGTTTCCGCGGCGGTCTGGGCGATGATGGTGTAGGAGCCGGTGCCGATGTCGGTCATGTCGGTCTCGACGACCAGCCTGCCCTGGTTCAGGCTCACCCGGGCGCCGGAATCCAGCGTCGGCGAGCCGCGGTAGGCGCCGGCCATGCCCTGGCCGATCAGCCACTGGCCTTCGCGCCGGCCACCGGGCGTGCGGTTGCGCTCGCTCCAGCCGAACGCCTCGGCGCCCTTTTGCAGGCACTCGACGAAGTGGCGGTCACTAAAACGCTTCTCGGGCTCCTCCGGGTTGACCTGGGTATCGTTGAGAATGCGAAACTCCACCGGGTCGAGGCCGAGCTTCTCGGCCATCTCGTCCATGGCGATCTCCAGCACCGCCAGGCCCGAGGCCTCGCCGGGGGCGCGCATGTCGGCGGCTTCCGGCAGGTTCATGTCGATGGCGTGGTGGGCCACGCGGCGATTCTCGCCGGCGTAGAAGCAGCGCGTCTGATTGACCGCGTCCTCGCCGCTGCCGCCGGGCAGGGTGTGGGAGATCGCCGAATGATCGAACGCCGTGATGCGACCATCCCTGTTCGCGGCGATGCGCAGGCGCTGCACGGTGCCGGAGCGGTGGGTGGCGTTGTTGAAGATCAGCGGGCGCGGCAGCGCCACCTTCACCGGGCGACCGGTCTCGCGGGAGCCTAAGGCCGCCAGCACCGCGTCGGCGCGCAGCCACAGCTTGCCGCCGAAACCGCCGCCGATGTAGGGGCTCTCAAGGCGAATGTTCGCCTCGTCGAGTTCCAGCGTGGTGGCCAGCGCCTTCTTGCTCCAGGCGATCATCTGGTTGGAGGTCCAGAGCGTCAGGTGCTTGCCGTCACACCAGTCAGCGATGGAGGCGTGGGGCTCCATCATGGCGTGGCTTTGCGAGGCGGTGTGGTAGGTCTCGTCGATGCTCACCTCGGCGCGCTCGAAGGCCGCGTCCACGTCGCCCACCTCGTTGATCACGTCGCGATCCTGCAGGCGCTTCCAGGCATCGTCCAGGTCGAACTCGCCCGGCATCTCCTCGTACTCCACCTCGATGAGCGAGGTGGCCGCGCGGGCCTGCTCGAGGGTATCGGCCACCACCACGGCGATCGCCTGGTGGTAGTGCTCGACGATGTCGCCGCCGAACAGCTTGGCGACGTTGCTGTCGGCGCGCGGCAGCTCGTCGATGTCCAGCGCCGTGATCACCGCCGCCACGCCCTCGGCGTTGCGCGCAGCCGACGCGTCCATGCGCGTGATGCGCCCCTTGGCGATGCTCGCGCCCAGCGGGTAGCCAACCAGGTGATTCTCCACCACGTCGTTGCGCTCGTAGGCGTAGGGGGCGGTGCCGGTGACCTTCAGCGCACCGTCGATGCGCGTGTGGGGCTTGCCGATGATCCGGGCGCGGTCGAACAGGTTCTCATCCGCTGACTGATTGAAATCCATGGGTCACTCCTTGGCCAGCAGGGCCGCCAGCGTGCGTTCGGCCAGCACCAGCTTGTAGGCGTTGTCGGGGGTGGGGCGGGCGCCGTCGAGCAGCTTGGCCATGACC
>NZ_JAMZBD010000172.1:0-6102 GCF_024158685.1 Halomonas sp. 707D4
GCCACGCAGGCGATCGTCGCCGTCACCGGCATGCTGGAGCGAAGCCCCCCCATGGCGCTCACGTCCTTGGTGCCGGTCTCGTGGTCCAGGATGCCCGCCACCATGAACAGCGCCCCCTTGTACAGCGAGTGCGCCAGCAAGAAGGTGACGAAGGCGGTCATGGCATAGTCGGTACCGATGCCCAGCAGCATGGTCAGCGTGCCCAGCGCCATGATCGTGGAGTAGGCCAGAAGCTTCTTGATGTTGGTGTGATGAATGGCCAGGAACGCCCCGGTCAGCATGGTGGTAGCACCCACCAGCGACAGCGTGGTGATCCAGAGTCCCGTACCGCCGAGCTCCGGCGACAGCCGCGCCATCAGGTAGATGCCCGCCTTGACCATGGTGGCCGAGTGCAGGTAGGCCGAGACCGGCGTGGGAGCGGCCATGGCGTTGGGCAGCCAGAAATGGAACGGAAACTGCGCCGACTTGGTGAACGCGCCCAGCAGCAGGCAGATCACCATCGGCGTATAGAGCGCGTGCTGGCGAAGATCCTCGCCGCCGGCCAGAATCTCGGAGAACGACCAGGCGCCGCCGGCGATGCCCAGAAGCGTCAAGCCCCCCATCAGCGCCAGGCCCCCGGCCACGGTGACGAACAGCCCCTGGCGTGCGGACTTGCGCGAGGCAAGGTCGGTATGGTTGAAGCCGATCAGAAGATAGGACGTGACGCTGGTCAGCTCCCAGAAGACGAACAGGGTCAAGAGCCCGTCCGCCATCACCAGTCCCAGCATCGACATCATGAAGCCGAGTATCGCCAGGTGGAAACGCGCCATGTCGGGGCTGCCACGCAGGTAGCCCCCGGCGTAGACCAGCACGCACGTCCCGATCACGCAGATCAAAAGCCCGAACAGCAGCGACAGGCCATCGAGCATGAAGGTCAGGCTGATGCCCAGCGACGGCACCCACTGCCACTCGAGCAGCAGCGGCCCTTCGCCGATCACGCTACCCGCCTGGGTCAGAAGCCACG
This sequence comes from Halomonas sp. 707D4, assembly GCF_024158685.1. NCBI lineage: Bacteria > Pseudomonadati > Pseudomonadota > Gammaproteobacteria > Oceanospirillales > Halomonadaceae > Halomonas > Halomonas sp. 707D4. The sequence continues at coordinate 1,004 of NZ_JAMZBD010000172.1, forward strand.
CCGCGATCGATGCCGGGAACAGCGCCAGCACGAAACTCGCCTGCTGGCCGAACCAGCGATTCAAGAGCGGCGCGGAGGCGGCCAGAACGAAGCCTAACAGGACGGCGAGCTGCATCTGACGAATTCTCCTGGGTAGTGACCGCCGTACGCCGGCGCTGCTCGGTGCATCCATCACCGAAGCGTTGAATAAAGGTGATTCTAAAGTCGTAGACCTTATACCAGCCGACGCCGGGTTTCCAGGCCTCGAAACCTCGAAGAAATACTTAGCAAGCTATATTAATGCTTGATAACCCTTGGGAAATTATGTCATTGCGGCGTTGAAAGCCAGCCCGCGAGCTCCGTTTCGAGGATCTCGACGAGTGCCTCTACATGATCGTCGCGGTCGTTCAGGCAGGGAATGTAGCTGAAGGTCTCGCCGCCGGCGTGCAGGAAACTCTCGCGAATCTCCTCCTGGATCTCCTCGAGGGTTTCGACGCAGTCCGACGAGAAGGCCGGCGAGATCACCGCGATGTGCCGGTGCCCCTGGCGGGCGAGCTCGGCGACGTGCTCGACGGTCTGCGGACCGACCCATTTCTCCGGGCCGAACTGGGACTGGAAGGCGGTATCGATCTCTTCACGCTCGAAGCCTAGCGTCTCGCGCAGAAGCCGCGTGGTCTTCTGGCAGTGGCAATGGTAGGGGTCGCCCTCCAGCAGGTAGCGCTCCGGCACGCCGTGGTAGCTGGCCACCAGCTTGCTCGGGCGCGTGTCGAAACCGGCGTAGGCTTCCTCGACGGAGTTGGCCAGCGCCCGCAGGTAGCCTGGATGATCGAAGTAGGCGGGCACGGTGCGAAGCGCCGGCTGCCACTTCATCTTCATCAGGCTGCGAAACGCCTGATCGTTGGCCGTGGCGGTGGTCGGCGAGCCGTACTGCGGGTAGAGCGGGAAGAACACGATGCGCTCGCAGCCTTCGGCCTGCAGTCGCTCGAGCACGCTGGGCGTGGAGGGGTTGCCATAGCGCATGCAGAAGTCCACCGCCACCGCATCGCCATGCAGCGCCTTCAGCCGGGCGGCGACCTTGGCGGTCTGGGCGCGGGTGATGGTCAGAAGCGGGCTCTCATCGGCCTCGGTGTTCCAGATGCTCTTGTACGCCTTGCCCGACGAGAACGGCCGCTTGGTCAGGATGATCGTCTGCAACAGCGGCTGCCACTTCCAGCGCGCGTAATCCACCACGCGCTGGTCGGACAGGAACTCGTTGAGGTAGCGGCGCATCGACCAGTAGTCGGTTGCATCCGGCGTTCCCAGGTTGGCCAGCACCACGCCCACTTTCTTGCGGGCCACCGGCGGGTGGGAAGCCGGTGCGTGGGCCAGGCGACCTTCGCCGGGCCGATCCGTTGACGTGCTCTCGCTCATGGCAGTCGCTCCTTCGAAAATCAATCAAGCCGAGTGGGTCGAGGGTGAAAAGCTTACCACCTTTCGGTGATTCGGCGGCATGAAGTTATACTATCGACATCATCTGTATAACTGCGGATCAACTCATGTCCAAGCCGTTGCTGCTGATACTGGGCGATCAGCTGACGCTGTCGCTGCCAACGCTCGAGGACGCCTCGACCAATGCGGTCGTGGCGCTGTGCGAAGTGAAGGAAGAAGCGCGCTACGTCCCCCACCACGTGCACAAGATCAGTCTGTTTCTGGCCGCCATGCGCCATTTCGCCCGCGAACTCGAACGCAGGGGATTCACCCTGGCCTACAGTCGCCTCGACGACCCCGACAACATCCACTCGCTCATCGAGGAAGCCGAACGACTGGCCGAACGCCACGGCTGTGACGAAATTCGCGCCACCCGTCCGGGCGAGTGGCGCCTCTGGGAAGCGATGCGCCAGCGCCAAGAGGCTGCCCTGCCCTGGCGCGTGCTCGAGGATACGCGCTTTTTCACCACGCCCGCCGACTTCGCCGACTGGATGCGGGGGCGCACTCAGCCGCGCATGGAGTACTTCTACCGCGAGCAGAGAAAAAGAACCGGGCTTCTGATGGAGGGCGACGAGCCGTCGGGCGGGCAGTGGAACTTCGACCATGACAACCGCGAGCCCTTGAAGAGCCGCACGCTCTTCCCCACCCTGCCCCATCATCGCCAGGATGCGATCACGCGCCAGGCCCTGGCGGATGCCGCGCACCATTTCCCCGAACACATGGGCGATATCGCGAATTTCAACCTGCCGGTGACGCGACGCCAGGCGCTTTTGGATCTCAGACACTTCATTGCCGAAGCGCTGGCGGACTTCGGCCGCCATCAGGATGCGATCAGCGATAGCGAGCCCTACCTCTATCACTCGCGGCTCTCGGCGGCGATGAACATCGGCCTGCTCTCGCCCCGGGAGGTGTGCGAAGCCGCCGAGCGCAGCTATTACGAAAAGGGCGCGCCGATCAACGCCGTCGAAGGCTTCATTCGCCAGATACTGGGCTGGCGCGAGTACGTGCGCGGGCTCTACTGGACGCAGATGCCCGGCTACAAGCGCGAAAACCGGCTGAACGCCCGCCGCGAGCTGCCGACGTTCTACTGGGATGCGAAGACCGACCTGCGCTGCATGAACCGTGCCCTGCAGATGACCATCGACAACGCTTACGCCCACCATATCCAGCGGCTGATGATCACCGGGAATTTCGCGCTCTTGTGCGGCGTCAAGCCCAAAGCGCTGTGCGACTGGTATCTGGCGGTCTACGCCGATGCCTGCGAGTGGGTCGAGCTTCCCAACACGCTGGGCATGGTACTGCACGCCGACGGCGGGCTGATGGGCTCAAAGCCCTACTGCGCCTCGGGCAAGTACATCGACAGGATGTCGGATCACTGCGCCCAGTGTCGCTACTCTCCCAAGCAATTGACCGGCACCCACGCCTGCCCCTTCAACAGCCTCTACTGGCACTTTCTCGAGCGCAACGCCGAGCGGCTGCAGAACAACCCGCGCATGAAGCTGATCTATGGTTCGCTGAACCGAATGAGCGACGAGAAACGTGATGCGATTCGCCAGCAGGCCGAGTCCTTCCTGCGCCGGCTCACGCCAGAAAAAGGCTATGGACTGCCCTGTCACACGCGAGGATATCAACGCTGATGATGTTACCTGACCCGCTCGAGGCGCGCGCCGGTGTGAGCGTCGAGGCGCTGACGGGGTCAAGCTGCACGTCGAGGACGCACAAGGGAACGGGTACGTGGGAATGGAGGCAAGCCGGGCCCTCTATGCGACGCTGGGCTACCGGCGATGGGTCAAGTTATCGTGTTTACCGCGCCTGCGCGGCGTATTGAATGCAGGCGACAGCGTGTTTGCCCGCTACCGCGTAGGGCTGGGGCGCTGGTACGAGAGAGCGAGGGCGGTCGAGACTAGAATACCAGCGGCATGCGCGAGGTAAGCGGTTCACTGTAGTGCGCATCGCGGCCGACCATCTCGTCGTGGGGTACGTGCTGCACCAGATAGGCGCGATGGATACCGGCGCGGGCCAGCTCCAGGTAGACGTCGTCCAGCGCACGAAACAGCATCGGCTTGCCGCGCTGGGTGAGCATGTGGCGAGCGCCTTCCACATCTTCGAGCTCTACCTGGTAGAAGCGGCTGCCCGAATGGGTAATGACGCGAATTTCGAAGTTGTCGGAGCCTTCGACGAAGGCTTTCAATTGGTTCAGTTCCATGGATCCCTCCAAGTTATTGGTCGTCATGGGGCACAGAGTGACGGCTAGATGTGACACTCGTGTTACCCGTTTCATAACAGTAGCGCAAAGCATCAACGTTGCGCCAACGTGTTAGGACGACTCATGAGGCGAAGAGTTCCTGACCGCTTGGTCAAAAAAAGAGCGCATCCTGAGGATGCGCTCGCACGGGGTTTCTGGTACTGAGTTTCTGGTACTGGATTACTGGTACTGCGAAGGATCGATCGCCTTGCCCAGCGAGTTACGGTCGATCCAGTTGCCGCCCTTGGTCTCCTTGTAGCGAAACACCACCTTGTCGCCCACCACCACGGGAAGCTCGGCGTCCTCGGTCTGGTAGCTGAAGGTTTCGCCATTGACCACCAGAAAATAGCGGTAGAGATCCGGCATGCCCAGCCACTCCTTGAACGGCCCTTCGCGCTCGAGTGACTCGAGCTCGCCGCGTCCTTCGAGCTTGGGAAGCCGCTTGCGGTTGCCCCGCCTGAAACCACCACCTGCCATGTCCTGCTCCTTCGTGTCATACGTTGAGTGATACGTGTTCGAAACCGACGCTACTCGCCGAACGCGCCGCCGTAGCTGTCCGGCGCCAGGTCCTCGAAGCGCGTGTACTTGCCGATGAACGCCATGTGCACGGTGCCGATCGGCCCGTTACGCTGCTTGCCGATGATCAGCTCGGCCAGACCCTGGTTGTCCGGGTTGTCCGGGTTGTAGACCTCGTCGCGGTAGACGAAGGCGATGACGTCGGCGTCCTGCTCGATGGCGCCGGATTCACGCAGATCCGACATCACCGGGCGCTTGTTGGGGCGCTGCTCCAGCGAGCGGTTGAGCTGGGAGAGCGCGACCACCGGGCAGCCGAACTCCTTGGCCAGGCCCTTGAGCGAGCGCGAGATCTCGGATATCTCGCCGGTACGGTTCTCGGAGAAGCCGGGAATCTGCATGAGCTGAAGATAGTCGATCATGATCAGCGCCATGTTGCCGTGCTCGCGAACGATACGCCGGATGCGCGAGCGCATCTCGTTGGGCGAGAGCGCGGCGGTATCGTCGATGAACAGCTGCTTGTCCTTCAAGAGGTTGACCGCCGAGGTCAGCCGCGGCCAATCCTCGTCCTCGAGCTGGCCCGAGCGCACCCGGGTCTGGTCGATGCGCCCGAGCGACGAGAGCATCCTGAGCATCAACGACTCCGCGGGCATCTCCATGGAGAACACCATCACCGGCTTGTCGCTCGAAATCACCGCGTGCTCGACCAGGTTCATGGCGAAGGTGGTCTTGCCCATCGACGGACGCCCGGCGATGATCACCAGATCCGAGGGCTGCCAGCCCGAGGTCATCTCGTCGAGATCGCGAAACCCGGACGACAGCCCGGTCATCTCGCCTTTCATGTTGAACAGCTCGTCGATGCGATCGACGGCCTTGGTGAGAAGCTCGCTCATGC
>NZ_JAMZBD010000173.1:0-6043 GCF_024158685.1 Halomonas sp. 707D4
GGCGGTCTGCGTGCTCTATGCGGTGTTCCTGGAATTCCTGATCTTTCGCTCGCTGAAGGTGGGCGACATCTACGCCATCGCCAAGTCCACCGGGCTGATCACCGCCGTGGTGTTCATCCTGGTCGCGGTGGGCAACAGCTTCTCGTGGATCATCTCGTTCGCCCAGATTCCGCAGGCGATCCTGGAAGCCGTGGGCGTCAACGAGGCCGGACCCACCGGCGTTCTGATCGCGATCTGCGTGTCGTTCTTCATCGCCTGCATGTTCGTCGACCCGATCGTGGTGATCCTGGTGCTGACGCCGATCTTCGCCCCGGCCATCGCCGCCACGGGCCTCGACCCGGTGCTGGTGGGCATCCTCATCACGCTGCAGGTGGCGATCGGCTCGGCCACGCCACCGTTCGGCTGCGATATCTTCACCGCCATCGCGATCTTCAAGCGCCCCTACTGGGACGTCATCAAGGGGACGCCGCCGTTCATCTTCATCCTGATCCTGGCGGCGGCGCTTCTGATCATGTTCCCGCAGATCGCGCTGTTTCTGCGCGACGTGGCGTTTCGCTAGCCCTGAAGGCGCAGACGACGGCTGTGCGTCTGCGCCTTCCCGCCTGCGCTCTGGATAGGCGCTTTTCACTGCGGGTCGCGGGAGCGTCGCTTTGTCCTACACTGGTGGTATAGCGCTAAACCTTTGACCCGAAAGATGGTCCTAGCATTAGCGTCACTAAATGCTATAACGTGAACAGCGACTCAACCCGTCGGCGCGAAGCGTCCTTGATAAAGGTTTCAACATGAAAGCACTGGTTACGCACACCTCAAAGACCACCCTGTTCAAAACCGCGGCGCTCACCGGCCTTCTGCTGGCAGCGCCGTTCGCCGCCGCCCAGCCGGAAACCGACGAGCAGCGCCTGGCCTACAGCCTCGGCGTGACGCTGGGCGAGAGCATGCAGGCCGACGTCGAGGATCTCGACATCGACACCTTCTCCGAGGGCATGCGCGACGTGTTCGAGGGCAACGAGCTGGCCCTGAGCGAAGAGGAGATGATGGAGACGCTCGTCGCCTTCCAGCAGCGCTCCATGCAGGAGCGTGAAGAGCAGGCCGCCGAGATCGCCGAGATGAACAAGGAGGAGGGCGAGGCCTACCTCGAGGAGAACGCCGAGCGTGAAGGCGTGGAAGTCACCGAGTCGGGCCTGCAGTACGAGGTGCTCGAGTCCGGCGACGGCGAGACCTCTCCGGGGCCGGAGGACACCGTCGAGGTGAACTACGAGGGCATGCTGCTCGACGGCACCGTGTTCGACAGCTCCTTCGAGCGTGGCGAGTCGGTTACCTTCCAGGTCAACCAGGTGATCGAAGGCTGGCAGGAAGCGCTGCAGATGATGAGCGTCGGCGACAGCTGGATGATCTACATCCCCTCCGAGCTCGCCTACGGCGAAAACGGCCAGGGCCCGATCGGTCCCAACGAAATGCTCACCTTCCGGGTCGAGCTTCTGGGTATCGAGTGATCACGGCCTTGCGCCCTGCCTTCACCCTGCGCCGCTTGATAGCGGCGCTTTTGTTGCTGGGTGGCGCAGATGCCTTTGCCGAGACGCCCGCGCTGCCGGCCCTGGGCGCCGCCCAGGAAGCGAGCGTGGTCGGGGTCTCCTCCGGTGGCTACATGGCGGCCCAGCTCGCCGTGGCCTGGCCCGAGCGCTTTACCGGCCTCGGGCTGGTGGCCGCCGGCCCCTGGGGCTGCGCCCAGGGAACGCTGAGCCTGGCGCTGCGCCAATGCATGAGCACGCGTCAGGGCCTTCCTTCCCTCGAGGCGCTCGACGAGCGGCTGGCGAGCTACCGGGCCCAGGGGCTTGCCGGTGACGAAGCGGCGCTGGAGCGCGTGCGGGTTTACGTTCGCCACGGCGATGACGACGAGGTCGTCTCGCCGGAGCTCGGCGCGCTGTCGGCCCGGCAGTGGCGCAACTGGGCGGGCCCGGAGGCGGTTCGCTCCACCCACGCCGCGCACGGCCACGGCTGGCCCGTGCGCCTGGACGACGAGGAGAGCCTCGGCCCTTATGCCCTGGGCGGCTGTCGCCAGGGCGGGGGCAGCTACATGCTCGCCTGCGACGACGACATGGCCGGCGAGATGCTCGATTGGCTCTACCCGGGGCGTGCGCCGGCGCCTTCAAAGGGAGCGCTCGTGCCCTTCGATCAGGCCGAGTTCGCCGTGAAGGGACTGGCCGACACCGGCTACCTGTTCGTGCCCGAGCAGTGTCGCGACCGGGCCTGTCCGGTGACGCTCGCGCTGCACGGTTGCCAGATGAGCGCGACCGACATCGGTGACGTGTTCGTGCGCTACAGCGGCCTCAACCGCTGGGCCGCCGAGCATGCCCAGCTCGTGCTCTACCCCCAGGCGCAGGCAAGCCTCGCCAACCCGCAAGGGTGCTGGGACTGGTGGGGATTCGCCGAAAGCGCCTGGCAGCCCAACCCGCATCACGATACCCGTGACGGCGTCCAGGCCCGCGCCTTGATGGCCATGCTCGACCGGCTCGAAACACCCGGCGACTGAGTCGATGCCTCACCCTTCGCGGCGGGTGAGCTCCCGGTCGAGGGTCGAGACCAGCGCGGCCGGGGTGGGCGAGTAGAGCACCTGTTCGAGGATCTCGCCTTCCCGGTCGACCACGTAGAGCGCCGAGGTGTGATCCACCGTGTACTGCATCCGCGAGTCTTTCGCCTCGGTGCGCTGCCACGCCACGCCGTAGCGCTCGGTGACGTCGGCGAGCTCGCCGGGCGTGCCCACCAGGCCCACGAACTCGCTGCCGAAGGCCTCCATGTACTCGCGCATGCGCGCCAGGGTGTCGCGCTCGAGATCCACCGTGATCATCACCGGCACCACCCGCGCGCGCTGCGCGTCGTCCAGCTGGGCAAGCGCCTGACGCTTGACGGTCTGGGTGATCGGGCACACGTCGGGGCAAAAGGTGTAGCCGAACGAGACCACGGCCAGCTGGTCCTCTTCCAGTTGGGAGAGCGAGAAGGCGCCTTGGGTGGAGGCCATGCTGATCGGTCCGCCCTGCACGCCCTCGTCGCGCTTGCCCGAATGCCATAAGTGAAACGCCAGGGCGGCCAGGGCGATCAATAGTCCCAGCAGCGCGCCGACCTTCAAGGGCCAGCGCTTGTCGAGCGGTGCTTGCATTGATTAACTCCGGGTAACGTCGAAATCGAACCAGCTGCCGATTTTACCCTCAGGCGTACTCACTATGACATGGGCGCGCCAGGGCATGACGCGCTGAGTGCACAGGCCGACCTGGCCCTGGCCGTTGAAATGCCCCGGCGCGGTGGCCATCAGGGTGAAGCGATGAAGCCCCATCTCCATGTCGCGGCCGACGAACTCGACGCTGACCTGGCTCGCCTCGATACCCGTTACCTTGACCTCCAGCGGCAGCGCGGTGAGCGCCTCGATAGCGCCATCGGCATCCACGCTGAACGTGAAACCCGCGTCGCCGAACGAGGCGTGGCAGGTGGCTGCGTGCAAGTCGCAGCCGGGGTCGGGTGCGACCCAGCGGATGTTCTCCTCGCCGCGCAGCCAGCTGTTCAGCCCATATCCCAGGCACACCATCAGCGCGATGGCGGTGACCAGGATGAGCACGTTGAGCAGCGGAAAACCCAGAAAGTATCCCGAAGACGTGGTTTTTTTCATGGCAGAATGGTCCGGCACGGCCAGGCGGCGAAAGATAGCCGCATGGTAGCAGCAAACGCGACCCGGCCGGGCAGGCCAGGATGTCGCACGGGGCCTTCGGGCGAGCGTCACGATTACAAGGAATTGCCATGCAGAGCATCACGGCGGCCCTGGGACCGCTTTTCCTGCTGATTCTGCTGGGGGCGGCCATCGGCCACCGGCGCTGGCCGAGTGTCGAGTTCTGGGCGCAGATGGAAAAGCTCATCTACTTCGTGCTGTTTCCCGCCATGCTGGTGGCCACTCTCGCCACGGCGGACGTGAGCCAGGTGCCGGTGGGGCGGCTGACCGGGGTGCTGCTGGGCGCCATCGCGCTCCTCACGCTGCTGCTGTGGCGCCTGCGCGACTGGCTGGCGCTGCCCTCGCCGGCGTTCACCTCCGTGTTCCAGGGCGCGATTCGCTTCAACACCTACGTGGGCGTGGCCGGCGCCGGCGCCCTGCACGGCGAGCTCGGCGTGACCACGGCGGCCGTGGCCGTGGCGGTGATGGTACCGGTGGTCAACGTGCTGTGCGTGGCTAGCTTCATCAAAGCGGGGACGCTGGGGACGTCGAGCTTGCGTTCGAGCGTGCTGGCGCTGGTCAAGAACCCCTTGATCCTGGCGTGCCTGGCGGGGATCTTCCTGAACCTGACCGGCATCGGCCTGCCCGGCTGGAGTGAAAGCGCCGCCGAGCTCCTTGGCCGCGCGGCGCTGCCGCTGGGGCTGGTGGCGGTGGGCGTGGCGCTGCGCCCGGCGGCGCTTCTTCGCCTGGATCGCGGCACCGTGACCACCAACGTCGCCAAGCTCGCGCTGATGCCGGTCATCGTGCTGGCACTCGCCTGGGCGTTCGGGCTGGACCCGTTGAGCCGCGACGTGGCGCTGCTGTTCGCCGCACTCCCCACCGCGACCTCCGCCTACATCCTCGCTCGCCAGCTCGGCGGCGACGCAGAGCTGATGGCGGCGATCATCACCGGCCAGACCCTGCTCGCCATGCTGACCCTACCGTTCTGGTTGAAGCTGGTGAGCGGCTAGAGGAAATAAATAAAAACTATTCGCATTCGTGTTGACGGATTAAATGAGAATGATTATATTGTCCTTGCTGGCGTTTGATGAGACGTCACAACCAGGACAGCAGGGCTTTTTCTGTCATGGTTTCTCCCTCTCATTGCTAGTCACGGTCTTTTGCCACTCCCCTGGAGTGGCTTTCTTTTTTTGTACTCCTCGAAAATTCTCTCGCGCACTTTTCGCCCTGCCGCCCGGCGCCCGGCGCGCAGCGTCTAGACTGAGGCAACGCCCGCCCAGTTGTCCGGTAATGCTCATGGCCCACAAGAAACCCCACCTGCCGACCAAGGTCTGCCCCGTCTGCCAGAAGCCCTTTGCCTGGCGCAAGAAGTGGGCGCGGGACTGGGACGACGTCGTCTACTGCTCCGAGCGCTGTCGCCGCCGGGGCCGGTAGGCATTCTCCTGCGCCTGCGACGGCAAGATGGTCATTTGACGAAGTAAAGTGATCGTTTTACAGTAAAGTGATCGTTTTACTTCATGAGGTGTCAGCATGACCACGATGGACAAGATCGTGAGCGCCTCCGAGGCGCTTTTCGACCGCCATGGCTTCACCGCCACCGGCATGGACAAGCTTACCCGGGGCGCCGGCGTTTCGAGTCGCACGCTCTACAAGCACGTCGGCAGCAAGAGTGCCCTGATCGCCCGGGTGCTCGACGAGCGCGACCGGCGCTTTGCACGGCGTGTGGAGGAGGACACCATCGAGGCGTTGTTCGACGCGCTCGAGGAGTGGGGGCGCGTGGAAGGGCGGCGCGGCTGCCTGTTCCTGCGGGCGCTGAGCGAGACCGGCGGCGATACCCCGGAGATCAAGGCGGCGGTATTGGCACACAAGACGCGGATGGCGGAGCGGGTCGCCCGTCTGGTCGAGCAAGAAACCGGGCGTTGCGATGCCGCGCTGACCGAGCAGATCATCGTGCTGTTCGAAGGCGCCGCCGCCGCCGCGGCCTATCGCGGCGAACAGGCCATCGGCGCCGCCCGCCAGGCGGCGGCCGCGCTGGTGGCGGGGGCGCGCTCATGAGCCCGGCCCTGTACCTCGGCGGTTTCGGCTTCGGGTTGATCGCGGTGTGCTACGGCTTCGCGCGCTTCGCCTTTGGCCTTTTCCTGCCCCAGATCGACGCGGCGCTTTCGCTCTCGTCCACCCTGAGCGGGCTGATCTCCGGCGGCTCCTTTCTGGGCTACTGCGTAGCCATCCTGCTCTCGGCCTACCTCACCGAGCGAGCGGGGCCCCGGTTCGTGGCGCTGCTGGCATCCTTGGTGGCGGCCCTTGGCATGACCGGCATCGCTTTCGCCCACTCGCCGGTGTGGCTGGCGG
>NZ_JAMZBD010000174.1:0-6033 GCF_024158685.1 Halomonas sp. 707D4
CTGCTGGCGGGTATCGCGGGTGCTGGCGGCGTTCTGGTCGGCCAGCTCGCTTGCCTGGCGGGCGTTCTCGCTGTTCTGGGCGACCGTCTCGGTCATCTGCACCATGCTGGCGGCGGTCTGCTGGAGCGCGCTGGCCTGCTGGCCGGTGCGCCGGGCGAGGCTCTCGTTCTCCTCGGCGATCTGCTCGACGGCGGGCGTCACCACCGCGACCCGGTTTTCCACCTCGCCGACCACGGCAGCCAGGCTGAAGCGCATGGTATCCAGCGAGTAGAGCAGATCGCCCAGCTCGTCGCTCGAGCGCTGGTGGCTGCGCGCAGCGAGGTTGCCTGCCGCCACCTGGAAGGTCATGTGCCGGGCGCCGGCCAGGCCCTTGAAGACCGAGCGCAGGATCACGACGCTCAACAGGATCATCACCACCAGGCCGATGGCGATCAGCGATAGCTGAGTGACCAACATGCGCTGACGCTCCTGCCCCGCTTCGCCGACTAGCACCTGGGCGCTGTCGCGATCCTGGATCACCAGATCGCTGCTCAGCGCGCGAAGCGATTGAGTGGCCGGCGTGACGACGTCGTTGAACGCTTCGAAGGCAGCAAACCCGTTGCCGTCGATCACCGCCGCGATCGACGCGTCGATACCACCCAGCCAATCGCCGAGTGCATCCTCATAGGCCTCGACGAGAGTGTTGCCCGGCTCCTCTGCCGCGACGTAGCTCGTCCACTGGGTCTCGATCTGCTCGCGGTAGGTGGCGGTGGTCGCGGCGACCGCGTCGAGGTCCGCGCGGCGTGGGTTGCGCACGGCGGGCTCGACCAGCTCGACGGTCTGGCCGATATGGCGCTCGATCTCCTGGAGACTTGCAATCGACTGGAGGCCGGCGCGGTTGAGCCGGTCGAGCCGCTCGCCGGCGTTGACCAGCCCGAGAATGCCCACCGCCCCGGCCAGGCTCAACAACAGAAGCGATACGACCACCATGCCGATCAGCTTGGCGCGCAGGCTCCCCAGGTGAAAGCGACGGACGAGCCCCATCACGCCCTTGCGCCGAAGCGCCCCCTGGTGGACGCGGTACTTGCGCGAGGCGCCTTTCTCGCGAAGCTCGCCATAGACCTTGTCGGCCAGCGCGATCTCCTCGGGGCTTGCCTTGCGGCGCACCGAGGTATAGCCGACGATGCGCTCACCATCGCGCAGTGCAGCGGCAGTGGCATTGACCCAGTAGTGGTCACCGTTCTTGCGCCGGTTCTTGACCAGTCCCTGCCAGGTGTTGCCGGCCTTGATGGTCTTCCAGAAGTCGGCAAAGGCCGCCGGCGGCATGTCAGGATGACGAATCATGTTGTGGGGCGAACCCATCAACTCGTTGCGCGAGTAGCCGCTGACGTCGACGAAGGCGGCACTGGCGTAGGTGACGTTGCCCTCGAGGTCCGACCGGGAGATCAGGACGGTTTCGTCGTCGAGCACGTACTCACGTTGGGTGACAGGCTGATTGTTGCGCACGTTGGCTTTCCAGTTGTCATTGTTAACAATTATCGTGTGATTATCCGCAACGTCTCCCAAGTTTGATTCGACGAATAAGCCAAAAAAACGCCACTCTTTCGCAAGAGTGGCGTCCCGATAGATCCAAAAAGGCGTCAGGCGAACACGACGTTGGCGACGTCCTTGTAGCGGTTGGCGAAGTGGACCGTCATGCCCTCCTTCAGGTAGTCCGGCAATTCGTCGTAATCGCGCCGGTTGGCCTCGGGCAGGATGACCTCGAAGATGTCGCTGCGCCGGGCAGCGATCACCTTCTCGCGGATGCCGCCCACCGGCAGCACCTGGCCGGTCAGCGTCAGCTCACCGGTCATCGCCAGAGGCCGCGGGATCGCCTTGCCGGTGGCCAGCGACAGTAGCGCGGTGGTCATCGTCACCCCGGCGGATGGGCCATCCTTGGGCGTCGCCCCTTCGGGCACGTGCAGGTGAATGAACGCCTTGTCGAAGAACGTCGGTTGGGCGCCGTACTCCTTGAGATGGCCCAGGGTGTAGCTGTAGGCGATGTTGGCGGACTCCTGCATCACGTCGCCCAGCTTGCCGGTGAGCTTGAAGCCCCGATCCAGCGAGTGCACCTTGCCCGCCTCGATCGGCAGGGTCGCCCCGCCCATCGAGGTCCAGGCCAATCCGGTGACCACGCCTTCGCCCTTGAGCACCTTCTCCTTGCGGAAAAGCGGCGCGCCGAGGAACTCCTCGAGGTTCTTCACCGAGATCTTGACCGGCTCCTCCTGCTCCTCGAGCAGCTTGACCGTCGCCTTGCGCACGATGCGGTGAAGCTGTTTCTCGAGCTGACGCACCCCGGCTTCCCGGGCGTAGCCCTCGATCACCTGCCTGAGCGCGGCATCGGTCAGGTTGATGCGCTTTCTCGGCAGCTTGTTGCGCTTCAAGAGCTTCGGCCACAGGTGGTGCTTGGCGATCTGCATCTTCTCTTCGGCGATGTAGCCGGAAAGACGGATCTGCTCCATGCGGTCGAGCAGCGGCCCGGGAATCGAGTCCAGGGTATTGGCAGTGCACACGAACAGCACCTTGGAAAGATCCATGCGCACGTCGAGGTAGTGATCGAGGAAGTCGACGTTCTGTTCCGGGTCGAGCACCTCGAGAAGCGCCGAGGCCGGATCGCCCTGGAAAGACTGACCGAGCTTGTCGATCTCGTCGAGCATGATCACCGGGTTCTCGACCTCGACCTCCTTGAAGGCCTGGACGAGCTTGCCGGGCATGGCGCCGATGTAGGTACGCCGGTGGCCCTTGATTTCGGCTTCGTCGCGCATGCCGCCCACCGAGAAGCGGTAGAACTTGCGCCCCAGGGCCTCGGCGATCGAGCGCCCCACCGAGGTCTTGCCCACCCCGGGCGGGCCGACCAGCAGCACGATCGAGCCGCCGACGTCGCCCTTGAAGGTGCCTTCGGCGAGAAACTCGACGATGCGCTCCTTCACATCCCCCAACCCGTCGTGGTCGCGATCCAGCACCTGGCGGGCGTGGTTCAGGTCGAGCTTGTCCTCGCTGGTCACCCCCCAGGGGAGCGAGGTGAGCCAGTCGAGGTAGTTGCGCGTGGTGCCGTACTCAGGCGAGCCGGTCTCGAGTACGCTGAGCTTTCCAAGCTCCTCGTCGATGCGCGTCTGCACCCGGTCGGGCACTTTCAGGGCTTTCAGGCGCTCGCGGAAGGTGTCGACGTCGTTCTCCCGGTCGCCCTTGGAAATGCCGAGCTCGCGCTGGATGACCTTCAGCTGCTCGCGCAGGAAGAACTCGCGCTGGCGCTCCTGCATCTGGGCGTTGACCTGCTCGCTGATCTCGCTTTGCAGCTTGGCGACGTCGATCTCCTTGCGCAGCAGCGGCAGCACCTTGTGCATGCGATCCGCCACCGGGAGCGTGGCCAGCACGTCCTGAAGCTCCGGGCCCTTGGCGGAAGTGATCGCCGCGGCGAAGTCGGTCAACGGGCCCGGCTGATTGGGACTGAAGCGGTTGAGATACTGCTTGAGCTCTTCGCCGTAGAGCGGGTTGATCGGCAGCAGCTCCTTGATGCCGTTGATGATCGCCATGGCGTAGGCGCGGGTCTCCTCGTTCTCCGCGTCCACCGGCTCCTTGGGATAGGTCACTTCCACCAGGTACGGCGGTTTGCGGGAGAGCCAGCGCTGGATCTTGAAGCGACGAAGCCCCTGGGCGATGAACTGGATCTGCTGGTCTTCGCTCTTGAGCTTGTGTACCTTCACGGCGGTGCCGATGGCGGGAAAGCCCTCCTCGTCGAGCTCGCTCACGCCCTGCTCGCCGACGAAAGCCACGCCCAGCGTATGGTGCGGCGTGTTGCCCACCCGGCGAATGGTCTCCTCCCAGCGCTCCTTGTTGATTACCAGGGGCTGCACCTGCGCCGGGAAGAACGGGCGATTGTGAATGGGGAGCAGGTAGATGCGCTCAGGGAGCATGTCGCTTGCCGGCACCAGCGAGTGCGCCTGCTCGCCGTCGGAGTGGTGCTCGCCTTCGCCACCGTGATCGTGGGTCTCGGCGTCGTCGTCAAGCCATACGGAGTGTTCGTTGTCGTGCTCGAAATCCTGGTCGCTCATGCGCCCTCCATTGACGGATACCGGCGGCCAGTGCCGCCCAGCGTTGCCTAAGGAATGTGGGCTGTACGGCGAAACTTCAACCCTGGCATGCGCCTATTGCGGCCAGAGCTCCGGCATGGGGCGTCCGTTCACCCGCCAGACGCCGCGGATGACGTCGAACTGCAGCTCCCGGGTGCCCAGCGGAAGACCCAGCCACAGCGCGGCCACGGTCGGTGCGTCGTACCAGACGAAATCGCCGTCGATGCGGTCCTTCCAGCGCCCGCGCTCGAGAGGCGCCTGAAGGTTCACCACGCTGAGTGCCTCGGGCTTGCGACCATCGAAGAACAGCGCGCCGTCGGCCTTGACGGTGATTCCCAGCAGCGGGCTTTCGAGCTCGATGTCGGTCACGTCGAGGCGCGGCGAATCGCTCAGAAGCGCCTGGATATCGGGCTCCATGCGGGCCAGCAGGCCTTCGGCCATCGGCAGGCTGCGATCGCCCCAGGCCGCTTCCTGACGCAGCCGGGCAATGATGTTGCGCACCGCATCGGCGTTGAGCCGCGAAAGCTCGGCTTCGATCACGCCGCTGACCAGCGCCGTCTCCGGCGCTTCGCTGGGTACGCGCACGTCACCGAGTGCCAGGCGGCCCTTCAGTCGCAGCTCGCTTTCGTCGAGCACCATGTCGCTGTTGAGGTCGATGGGTTCGACCTGGACCTCGAAGGCGGGATAGAACAGCGTCGCGGACTCGACATGCAGGTGGTCGCGCTGGGCGAAGTGATAGGCATCCTCGATGTAGGTATAGCGGCTTTCGAGCGTCGTCGGCCCCAGGGTGAGGTAGGCCTGGCCGTCGCTCAGGGTGAGCTGGTCGAAGCGCGCGCGCAGGCGCCAGTCACCGAAGACCCCCTCGAGGCGCAGTCGGGCGCCGCGCACGTCGAGCTCGCGGCCGTTTTGCTGGATGATGAACGGCGCCAGCGCCAGGCGCAGCTCGCTCTTGCCGGAAAGCGTATGGTAGCGCCCTTCCCAGCGCGGCAGCGACAGCGCCGATACCTCGCCGACCGCCTTTTGCAAGGCGCTGTCCAGGCGCGGCACGACGGTGCCCTGAACGTCGGTGGTCAAGAGGCCATGGCGGGCATCGTAGGTCAGCTCGAGCCGCCAGGGGCGACCGAGCAGCGGCGACAGCGAAAGCCGCCCTCGGGAGGTCAACCAGCCCTGACGGCTCTCGGTTCGGCTGACGCGCCACTCGCCGCGGGCCTCGAGATCCTCCAGCGCCTGGTTCAGGCTGCGCTCGAACAGCACGCTCGAAATCAGCTGCGCCACGGCCCAGATCACGGTCAGGGTCACGATGATCGGGACGATGAGACGTTCCTTGCGCATGCCATCTCCTCGGACAGCTCCATGAATGACGCCGCTGGTCGTACAATTTCCGACCCGGACAGGCCGGGCTCACGCCGCATCGGCGAAAGCGTTGGCCTTCAGTGTAGCCAGAACCACAGGTGCATGGTGCTCCAGGCGTAGATGCCCGCCATGACGTCGTCGATCATGATGCCGAAGCCCCCCGCCACGCGGCGGTCGGCCCAGCGGATCGGCCAGGGCTTGAAGACGTCGAAGATACGAAACACCACGAACCCCCAAAGCGCCGCCTCCCAGGAGAACGGTACGGCGGCCATGGTGATCCAGTAGCCGACGAACTCGTCCCAGACGATGCCGGAGTGGTCGTGCACGCCGAGATCGTGGGAAGTCTTGTCGCACAGCCACACGCCGACCACGAAGGCGACGAACACCAGGCTCATGTACCAGCCTAGCGGCAGATCCGCCATCAGCCAGAAAAACGGAATCGCGGCCAGCGTGCCGAAGGTGCCCGGCGCCCAGGGCACCATGCCGCTGCCCAGGCCGAAGGCGAAGAAATGGGTAGGGCGTCGCCAGACGCTACCGGGTGCCTGGTTCATGGCCTCCCCCCTTGAAAGTGCTGCCACCCCTGGCGCGCGGC
>NZ_JAMZBD010000175.1:0-6029 GCF_024158685.1 Halomonas sp. 707D4
CGAGCATGACCAAGGCGGGCTACCCGAAGCCGTTTTCCGCCACCTTGATCGCCGCGTCCGCCTCCACCGCCATTCTCATTCCGCCGTCGGTGGCATTGATCCTCTACTCCATCGTGGTGCCCGGGGTGGATCTTCGCGCGCTGTTCGCCGCCGGGCTCTTTCCCGGCATCCTGGCCGGGCTTTCGCTGCTGGTGCCGGCGATGCTTTTGGCCCGGCGCTACGGCTGGGAGGGCGGCGCGCCGGTGGAGGATACCGAGCGGCCGAGCGTGGGCGTGGCGTTCAAGCAGGCGCTGCCGGCGCTGTTCGCCCCGGTCCTGATCCTCGGCGGGCTGCGCTCGGGGCTGTTCACACCGACCGAGGCGGCGGTGGTGGCGGTGGCCTACGGCACGCTGGTCGGCCTGTTCCTGACCCGGGAGCTTTCGCTACGCGATCTCTGGGCGCTGCTGGGCGAGGCGGCGATCATTTCCGGCGTGGTGATGCTGATCATTGCGCTTGCCGGCGTGTTCGCCTGGGCAGGTACCATGCTCGGTACCTTCCGCCATCTGGCACAGTGGATGATCGGGCTCACCGACAACGGCGCGCTGCTACTGGTACTGGTGATGCTGGCGGTGTTGATCGCCGGCATGCTGCTTGATGCGGTCTCGATCTACCTGATCCTGATGCCGATCCTGATTCCGGTGATGCAGCACTTCGAATGGAACCCGGTATGGTTCGGCATCCTGCTGGCCATGAACATCGCCATCGGCCAGTTCACCCCACCGGTGGCGGTGAATTTGATGGTGACCACGGAAGTGGCCAAGATTCGCCTCGAGCATACCCTGGGCTGGGCGCTGGTGTTCGTGCTCGCCATGGCTTGCGCGATGGCGCTGGTGGCGCTGTTTCCGAGTATCGCGCTGTGGCTGCCCGGCGTGCTCGGCTACAACGTTTAAAGGCGCCGGGCGGCTAAACGCTCGCCGGTGAAAATAGCCTCTATAGTGAACGAGACGATGGAGATACGCTCGGGGGCAAGCGCCGCCCATGCGCTGGCGGGTGGCATTACGCATACTTCGCCAAGCGGCGTTTTTTTCGCTAAAGTAACATCCTTCGCCCTAGCCGGCGGAGTTAATAGACGAGTTAACAGACTGTCTTGTAACGTTTTGGACATCATCACCCAGGGGATCGATACAACGGGTGGTTCAAAGCGCATAACGCTCACAAATGATAACGAGGTGTGTCCATGAAACGCCATGTATTCTCCACCGCTGCCGTCTCCGGCGCGCTGATCGCCGCGGCGAGCTTCGCCGCTCCGGCCGTGGCCCAGGAACGCTACATCACCATCGGCACCGGCGGTCAGACCGGTGTCTACTACGTGGTCGGCCAATCGGTCTGCCGCATGGTCAACCGCGGCAGCGAAGAGCACAACATCCGCTGCAACGCGCCGTCCACCGGTGGTTCCGTGGCCAACGTCAACGGCATGAAGAGCGGCGACCTGGACATGGGCGTGGTGCAGTCCGACGTCCAGTACCGTGCCTACAACGGTGAAGGCAACTTCGAGGGCGAGGGCCCGTGGGAAGAGATGCGCTCGGTCTTCACCATGCACGGCGAGCCGCTGACCGTCGTCGCCCGCGCCGATGCCGGCATCGAGAACATCAGCGACTTCCCGGGCAAGCGCATCAACATCGGCAACCCCGGTTCCGGTCAGCGCAATACCATGGACGTCGTCATGGACGCCTTCGGCTGGGACGAGAGCACCTTCGCGCTGGCGTCCCAGCTCGACGCCGCCGAACAGGCCTCGGCGCTCTCCGACAACAACATCGACGCCATGGTCTACGTGGTCGGCCACCCCAACGGCTCCATCCAGGAAGCCACCACCACCATCGACGCCAAGCTGGTCTCGGTCACCGGTGACGAGATCGATGGCCTGATCGAAGAGTATCCGTACTACACCCGCTCCGTGATCCCGGGCGGTCTGTATCGCGGCAACGACGAAGACGTCGAGACCTTCGGTGTGGCGGCGACCTTCGTGTCGTCCACCAACGTCGACGAAGAGGTCATCTACGAAACCGTCAAGGCGGTGTTCGAGAACTTCGACCGCTTCAAGCGTCTGCACCCGGCGTTCGAGAACCTGAACGAGGAAGACATGATCGCCGACGGTCTGACCGCGCCGCTGCACGCCGGTGCCGAACGCTACTACCGTGAGCGTGGCTGGATCGAGTAAGCGGACAACCAGCGCCAAGGTGACAACCCTGGCGTTATAGAGTAAAACGCGAAGCGCGGGCGCCCTGGGTGTCCGCGCTTTCGTTGAATGTACTGGTAACCATAACTGGCAAGCGGTGGTAGCACGTACCGCTCGCCGGCGCCGACCTCAAAGGGCTAGCGTATGCAAGACGAGAAGAAGACCCCGGCCGCGGAGGCCGACCTGGAGGACATGGTCGCCTCCAGCGATACCGGCGCGAGAAAACCTCTGGGGGCGCCCGGGAAGCTACTGGTGAGTATCGCCGCTGCCTGGTCGCTGTTTCAGCTCTGGATCGCCTCGCCGCTGCCTTATCTGGTGGGCTTTGGCGTGTTCAGCGCCACGGAAGCGCGCTCGATCCACCTGGCGTTCGCGCTGTTTCTGGCCTTCATGGCCTACCCGGCATTCAAGCGCTCCCCCCGTGATCGTATCCCGCTACAGGACTGGCTCTTTGCCGCCGTGGCAGCCTTCTGCGGCGCCTATCTCTTCGTGTTCTATGACGATCTCGCCGGACGCTCCGGGCGCCCCATCACCCAGGACATCGTGGTCGCGATAGTCGGTATCGTCATGCTGCTGGAGGCGACCCGGCGGGCGCTGGGGCCGCCCTTGATGGTGATCGCCGCCATCTTCATCGCCTATTCCCTGTTCGGGCCCTACATGCCCGGCATTCTCGCTCACCGCGGCGTGAGCCTCGGCGGGTTGATCAACCACCAGTGGCTCGGCACCCAAGGGGTGTTCGGTATCGCGCTGGGGGTCTCCACGAGCTTCGTGTTCCTGTTCGTGCTGTTCGGCGCGCTGCTGGACAAGGCCGGGGCGGGCAACTACTTCATCAAGGTGGCGTTCTCGATGCTCGGCCACCTGAAGGGCGGGCCTGCCAAGGCCGCCGTGGTGGCCTCGGGGCTGACCGGGCTGATTTCCGGCTCGTCCATCGCCAATACCGTGACTACCGGTACCTTCACCATTCCGATGATGAAGCGTGTGGGCTTCAGCGCCGAAAAAGCCGGCGCCGTGGAGGTCTCCTCCTCGGTCAACGGCCAGATCATGCCGCCGGTCATGGGCGCCGCGGCCTTTCTGATGGTCGAGTACGTGGGCATTCCCTACGTCGAAGTCATCAAGCACGCCTTTCTGCCCGCGCTGATCTCCTATATCGCGCTGCTCTACATCGTGCACCTCGAAGCGCTCAAGGCCGGCATGCAAGGGCTGCCCTCGAGCAACCCGCCACGGCCGCTTCTGAACAAGGTGATCGGTTTCCTGACCGGGCTGCTGCTCATCATGGGGCTGTCCGTGGCGGTCTACTATGGCCTTGGCTGGCTCAAGCCGGTGCTCGGCGAGTCGGCCCCCTGGATCATTTCCCTCGGCCTGGCCGTCATCTACGTGGGGCTTTTGAAAGTCAGCGCCCGCTATCCGGAACTCGAGATCGACGATCCCCGCTCCAAGGTGGTGACCCTGCCGCAAACCCGCCCGACGGTCATGGTGGGGCTGCACTACATCCTGCCGGTGGTCGTGCTGGTGTGGTGCTTGATGGTCGAGCGGCTGTCGCCGGGGCTGTCCGCGTTCTGGGCCACGGTGTTCATGATCTTCGTCATGCTGACCCAGCGCCCGATCATCGCCTACTTTCGAGGCCGTAGCCGCCTGGCCGACGACGTCAAGGAAGGCATCATGGACCTGTGGGACGGCCTGGTGACCGGCGCGCGCAACATGATCGGCATCGGCATCGCCACGGCCACGGCGGGCATCGTGGTCGGCGCGGTCTCCCAGACCGGCGTCGGCCTGGTGCTGGCGGACGTGGTCGAGATCCTCTCCGGCGGCAACCTGATGGTCATCCTGCTGCTCACCGCCGTGCTCAGCCTGATCCTCGGCATGGGGCTTCCCACCACCGCCAACTACATCGTCGTCTCCGCGCTGATGGCGCCGGTGATCGTGATGCTCGGCCAGCAGAACGGCCTGATCGTGCCGCTGATCGCGGTGCACCTGTTCGTGTTCTACTTCGGCATCATGGCCGACGTGACGCCACCGGTGGGCCTGGCCTCCTTCGCCGCGGCGGCGGTCTCCGGGGGCGATCCGATCCGCACCGGCTTCCAGGCGTTCTACTACAGCCTGCGCACCGCCGCACTGCCGTTTCTGTTCATCTTCAACACGGATCTTCTGCTGATCGACGTCACCTTCGTCCAGGGAGTGGTGATCTTCATCGTGGCCACCATCGCCATGCTGATCTTCGCCGCCGGCACCCAAGGGTACTTCCTGACCCGCAACCGCTGGTACGAGTCGATCCTGCTGCTGCTGGTCGCCTTCACGCTGTTCCGCCCGGGTTTCTGGATGGATCGTCTCCACGACCCCTACGATTCCGTGCCGCCGGCGCAGTTCGCCGAGGCTCTGGGTCAGGTCGACGAAGGCAGCAACCTGCGTATCCAGATCGCCGGTGAAGACGCCTTCGGTTCGCCCATGACCACCTACCTGCTGGTGCCGGTACCCGAGGGGGAGACCGGTGAAGAGCGCATGCAGAACCTGGGGCTCGAGCTCTACACCGACGGCGACCAGACGCTGGTCGATTTCGTCGAGTTCGGTAGCCCTGCTGCGGAGCTGGGACTCGACTTCGACCAGGAGATCGTCGAGGTACTCGCCCCGGTGGATCGCTGGACGAAGGAGTGGATGTGGCTGCCGGCGCTTGGGCTTTTCGCACTGGTGGTGTTGATGCAGCGTAGCCGCCGTCGCAAGGAAGAGGCGACCACGGCCCAGGCCTGAGGAGAGTGCGCATGTACCAGAAGATTCTGCTGCCCGTGGATCTCAATGAAGAGAGTTCCTGGAAGAAGGCGCTGCCGGTGGCGACGACGCTGTGCCAGACCTTCGGCGCCTCGCTTCATCTGGTCAGCGTGCTGCCGGAGTTCACGATGCCGATGGTCGGCGCCTACTTTCCGAAGGACTTCTCGGAAAAGGCCCACCTGGCCATGAAGCAGGCGTTGATCGATTTCACCGAGGCTCAGGTGCCCGACGGCATCCAGGCCCAGAACGTGATCGTCGACGGCTCGCCCTGGGAGGCGATCATCAAGGTCGGCAAGAAGCTCGATGCCGACCTGATCGTGATGGCCTCGCATACCAAGCGCAAGTTCGCCGACTACGTGCTCGGCCCCAACGCCGAGCACGTGGTGCATCATGCCAAGGTATCGGTGATGATCGTGCGCTAGCGCGCCGGTCTACCCTCAAAGGCGGCTTCGGCCGCCTTTTTTCGTGCCTGCTCGAGCGATTTCGACGTTTGGCTAATGTCGCTTGCACGCCGGGTGACCAACACTGGATGAGCGGTTCACAACAAGACACTCTCCAGGAGGCTCATCATGATCTATGCAAATCCCGGTGAAGCGAACGCCGTGGTCACCTTCGAAAAACGCTACGGCAACTACATTGGCGGCGAGTTCGTGGCCCCGGTGAAGGGGCAGTACTTCGACAACCTGAGTCCGGTGAACGGCCAGGTATTCTGCGAAGTGGCACGCTCCACCGACGAGGACCTGGAGAAGGCCCTGGACGCCGCGCACCAGGCGGCCCCCGCCTGGGGCAAGACCTCCGCCGCCGAGCGCAGCAACCTCCTGCTCAAGATCGCCGATCGCATCGAGCAGAACCTGGAGCTTCTGGCGGTCGCGGAAACCTGGGACAACGGCAAGGCGGTACGCGAGACGCTCAACGCCGATATTCCGCTGGCCGTTGATCACTTTCGCTACTTCGCCGGATGCATCCGCGCCCAGGAAGGCAGCGTCGCGGACATCGACGCCAACACCGTGGCCTATCACTTCCACGAGCCGCTCGGCGTGGTGGGGCAGATCATTCC
>NZ_JAMZBD010000176.1:0-6014 GCF_024158685.1 Halomonas sp. 707D4
CCGCGAAGCCACACCAGCTGGCGCCAGCGCCGCCGCGCCAGGCGCTGCGCGTGGGCGGCGAGCGCCTGGGCCTCGCGCATCGCAGGGGCGCCACTTCGATTAAGCGATCTTTCAACGCTGACTGGATTCACTACGATTTCCACAGTTTGGCAAGGTATTCTTCGCTAATGTAAGAAGCTGATTGTAAAGAAATAAATTCGCTATTGGAGTAAGTGACTGCACTTGCGCCCTACCACCATCGGCTATGGCGCGCGGGCGCGACGAGTATGCTAGCTTATCGCTGTAGCGCCCCCAAATTGACGTAAACGTCAACCTGCGCTCGTTTTCCTGACCGTTGCCAACATCAACAACACCACACGTAGGGAACTCACCATGAAAATGACGTCACGCTTCGCCCTGACCGCGCTTGCGACCGGCGTGCTGCTCGCCTCCACCGCCCAGGCCCAGGAACAGTGGACCATGACCTCCACCTGGGCGGACAACCTGGATCTGATCCAGATCGACCGCCACTGGGTGGAGCTGGTCAACCAGCTCGCCGGCGACGAGCTGCAGATCAACTTTCGCGCCGGCGGCACCTTGATGCCCGGCACCGAAGTGTTCGACGCCACCGAGACCGGCAGCATCGAGGCCGCCGGCGACTGGCCGGGCTACTGGGCCGGGCTCAACCCGGCATTCTCGCCCTTGGCCACCACCACGAGCCTGTTCAACGGCGTGGACTACCTGAACTGGATCCAGCAGTGGGGCGGGCGCGAGCTCTACGAGGAGATCTACGGCCAGTTCAACATAATGTACCTGCCCTACGGCATCACCAACAACGAGTCCGGCTTCATGGGGCGCACGCCGATCGCCAGCATCGCCGACCTCGAAGGCAAGCGCCTGCGCCTGTCCGGGCGCGACCAGGGTCGGGTGCTCGAACGCCTTGGCGGCTCCCAGGTGACGCTGGCCGGCGGCGAGGTGTACCAGGCCATCGAGCGCGGCGTGATCGACGCCGGCGAGTTCTCCACCCCGGGCGTGGACTACAAGGCGGGCTTCTCGGAGGTCGCCGACAACTGGGCGACGCCGGGCTGGCACCAGTCCGCCAGCGTCTTCGGCGTGATGATCAACATGGACGCCTGGAACGCGCTTTCCGAGGAGACCCAACAGAAGCTGCGCATCGCGGCGGACGCCACCATGGCCTGGTCGCTGGCCTGGTCCGAGCGCGAGTCCAACGAGGCGACCCGTCAGTTCGTCGAGGATGGCGTGACCATCAACCAGTTCTCCGACGAGGACCTGGCGCAGATCCAGCAGGTCACCAACGAGGTGATCGTCCAGGGCGCCTGCGAGAACCCGGACCACGCAAAAGTGTACCAGTCGATGGTGAGCTACCTGCAGGATTACGCCACCTGGCGCGACGTCTCCTACCCCTTCAACATGAGCCGCACCATGGACAATCTGCCGTCGCTTGAAGAGATCGAAGCCTGCCTTTAAGGCGCCTTTGTCGCCCCGGCCTGGCCGGGGCCTCAGCTGACCGCGGAGAGTCTCCATGCTTGCCATTGCCAAGGCGATCGACGCTTTCAACGAGCTGTTCGGGCGTCTGATCGCGCCGCTGATCGCCATTATCACCCTGATCGTACTGTACGACATCGGCGCGCGCTTCTTTCTGGGCCGTCCCAGCGACTGGGCTTTCGATGTCACCAAGATGCTGTTCGGCGCCCATTTCATGCTGATGGCCGCTTATGGGCTCAAGCACCACGCCCACGTCGAGGTCGACGTGATCAAGCGCCTTTTGTCGCTCAAGCGCCAGGCACTGCTGACGCTTGCGGGCTACCTGATCTTCTTCGTTCCCTTCATCTGGATGCTGCTGAAGTACGGCTGGCTGTTCTTCGATCGCGCCTTCAGCCGGGGCGAGACCACCTACGGCATGGTGGCGCTGCCGGTCTACCCCATCAAGGGGGTGATCGTGCTCGCCGCCGCGCTGATTCTACTCCAGGCGATCGCGATCGTGCTGCGCGCCGTGATCACCCTGCGTGAGGAGCGCTCCCATGAACTTGAGTCCTGAGCTGTTGGCGCTGGTGATGTTCGGCGGGCTGCTGTTGGGGCTCTTCATGGGCCACCCCCTCGCCTTCGTGCTCGGCGGCGTGGCGGTGATCGGCGCCTTTCTCGGCCCCGGCGAGCGGGTGCTGGGCACCTTGATCAACAACATCTATGGCAACGCCATGGACAACTACGTGCTGGTGGCGATTCCGCTGTTCGTGCTGATGGCGCGGTTTTTGAACGACTCCGGCGTCACCGAGCGGATGTTCGACGCCATGCGGCTGCTTTTGGCCAACCTGCGCGGGGGGCTGGCGCTCACCGTGGTCATTGTCTCCGTGCTGCTGGCGGCGACCACCGGCATCGTCGGCGCCTCGATCGCGGTGATGGGCATGATCGCCCTGGTGCCGATGCTCAAATACGGCTACAACAAGGAGCTCAGCACCGGAGTGATCATGGCCAGCGGCTGCCTGGGCATCCTGATTCCGCCGAGCATCATGCTGATCCTGATGGCGAGCTACTCGCCGGTCTCGGTCGGCGCGCTGTTCGCCGGGGCCATGGTGCCCGGCGTCATGCTCGGGGTGATGTACGCGCTCTACGTGCTGATCGTGTGCCATTTCAAGCCGGAATTCGGCCCCCCGGTGCCGAAGGAGGAGCGCGCGCGGGTCAGTACCGGCGAGCTCTTGAAGATGCTCGGCAAGTACGTGCTGCCGCCGATGGCGCTGATTCTCGGCGTGCTGGGCGCGCTGTTCGCCGGGATCGCCACGGCCACCGAGGCTTCGGCGATCGGCGTTTTGATCGCCTTCATCCTGTTTCTGATCTTCGGTGATCGCAAGCTCTCGACCTGCTACCGCACGCTGATCGACGCCGGCAAGACCACCACCATGGTGATGCTGGTGCTGGTCGGCGCGACCGCCTTCACCGGCGTGTTTTCCCGGGGCGGCGGCATGCAGGTGATCCAGGATCTGTTGCTGGCCATGCCCGGCGGCACCACGGGCGCGCTAATCATGATGTTCCTCCTAGTGTTCGTGCTCGGGATGTTCCTCGACTGGACCGGCATCGTGCTGTTGAGCTTTCCCATCATGCTGCCGATCATCCAGCAGATGGGGGTCGACCCGCTGTGGTTCGTGGTGATGGTCGCCGTGGTGCTGCAGACGTCGTTTCTCACCCCGCCGTTTGGCTACGCGCTGTTCTACCTGAAAGGCGTGGCCCCGCCCGGGGTGGAAACCATCGACCTGTACCGCGCGGTCATCCCCTTCTGCGCGCTGATCCTGCTCGCCTGCGTGCTAATGGCCTTCTTCCCGGTGCTGGTGACCGGGCTTCCCGGGGTGATGGTGGGGTACTGACCCAGTGGCGGCGCCTCGCCCGGGCGCCGCCGCGGTGATAACATTCTTGGCCGCATTGCTTTCTCATCGGCGGAAACACCGCCGGTCATGCGATTCGCCAAGGAGCCCACGACGTGTCGAATCCCCCCCACCGCTCACTGCCGGCCAACGCTTCGTCCAAGCTCCGTCCTTCGTTCTGGTCGATAGCGCTTTTCGGCGTGGCGCTGGCGGTGGCCCTGCCGATCCTGATCGTGCTGGGGCATGTCGTCGTGCCGACACAAGGTATCTGGGAGCACCTGGCGAGCACGGTGCTGCCGCGCTATCTCGTCAATACGCTGTGGCTGACCTTGGGCGTGGGGCTCGGCACCCTGGTGCTGGGCGCCGGCTGCGCGTGGCTGGTGGTGATGTGCCGCTTTCCCGGCAAGCGCGTGTTCGAATGGGCGCTTCTGCTTCCGCTGGCGGTGCCGACCTACGTGATCGCCTACGCCTACACGGATTTCTTCCAGGTCGCGGGGCCGTTTCAGAGCGCGCTGCGGGCGTGGTTCGACTGGCAGTACGGCGACTACTACTTTCCCAACATCCGCTCGCTGGGTGGGGCGGCCACCCTGATCACCTTCGTGCTCTACCCCTACGTGTATCTCCTGGCGCGGGCGTCGTTTCTGGAGCAGTCCGTGGGCATGCTGGACGTGGGGCGCACTCTGGGGCGCGGCCCCTGGCGGCTCTTTTTCAGCGTGGCGCTGCCGCTTTCGCGCCCGGCGCTGGTCGGCGGGGTGGCGCTCGCCCTGATGGAGACGCTGAACGAGTTCGGCGCGGTGCAGTTCTTCGGCGTGGATACCTTCACCACGGGGATCTATCGCACCTGGTTCGGCCTTGGCGAGCCGGTGGCCGCCGCGCAGCTGGCGGCGTGCCTTCTGAGCTTCGTGATCGTGCTGGTGCTGCTCGAGCAGTTCTCGCGCGGCAAGCGGCGCTATTTCCACGCCAGCAGCCGCTACCAAGCGCTGCCGGAGTATCTCCTGAGCGGCCCCCGCGCCGGCGCGGCGACGCTTGCCTGCTTCGTTCCGGTGTTCGTCGGCTTTCTGTTGCCCAGCGGCATCCTGCTCGAGCTGGCGCTTCGCCAGGGCGATGCGCTGCTAGGCACGCGGTTTCTGCGCTTCGCGCTCAATAGCCTGGGGCTTGCCAGCATTGCGGCGCTGATCGCCGTGGCGCTCGCCGTGGTGCTGAGCTACAGCGTGCGCTTGAACGATACCCCCGCCGCGCGGCTCTTCACCCGCGTGGCGGCGATGGGCTACGCGATTCCGGGCTCGGTGGTGGCGGTGGGCATCCTGATCCCCTTCGCCTGGCTCGACAGCACCTTGAACACCTGGCTGCACGCCCGTTACGGGGTGATCGTGGGGCTCGTGTTCAGCGGCACCGCCTTCATTCTGGTCTACGCCTACGTGGTGCGCTTTCTGGCGGTGTCGTTCAACGCGGTGGAGGCGAGCCTTGGCAAGGTGACGCCGAGCATGGACGCCGCTTCACGCACCCTCGGCCACAGCGCAGGCAGTACGCTCAAGCGTGTCCACACGCCCCTGATGCGCTCGAGCCTGCTGGCAGCGGGCATCCTGGTGTTCGTCGACGTGATGAAGGAGCTGCCGGCGACGATGATCCTGCGCCCGTTCAACTTCGACACGTTAGCGGTGCGCGCCCACAGCCTGGCCTCGGACGAACGCCTGGCCGAGGCCTCGACCGCTTCGCTTGCCATCGTGCTGGTGGGGATCGTGCCGGTGATTCTGTTGAGCCTGGCGATGCGCCGGGCCAAGCCTAGTCGCGACGCGCAAAGATGAACACCTGGGAGTGATCCAGGGCGATGTCGACCTCCTCGCCCGGCGCCGGCAGGTAGACGCCAGGCACGCGGGCGTGAAGGTGCGCCTCCTCACCGTTGCTGCCGTGGGCGCACAGGTGCAGAAGGCTCGAGCGGCCGAGAAGCTTCGCCATGATGACGTGGCTATGGCGATGCGGCTCCCCACCGGCGCGCGCGCGCTGGCGCACGCTCAGCGCCTCCGGGCGGATCATCACCCGCACCGGCGTCTCGTCTTCCAGCCAGTCGGCCTTGACCGTGCCCATGGGTGTTGCCACCTCACCGCCCTTCACCACGCCGGAAAGCTCGTTCACCTCGCCAAAGAAGGTCACCACGAACGGGTCCGCCGGCAGGCAGTAGAGTTCGAACGGGGTGCCGACCTGCAGGATACGGCCATCGCGCATCAGCGCGATGCGATCGGCCATGAACATCGCCTCTTCCGGGTCGTGGGTGACCAGCAGCGTCGCCGTGCCCAAGGTCTTTAGCACGTGCAGCGTATCGTCGCGAATGCGATCGCGAAGCCGTGCGTCCAGGCTCGAGAACGGCTCGTCGAGCAGCATCAGCCGGGGTGACGGCGCCAGCGCCCGGGCGAGTGCCACGCGCTGCTGCTGCCCGCCGGAGAGCATGTGCGGGTAGCGCTCGGCGTAGTCGGCCATGCCCAGTTGGGTCAAAAGCTCCATCGCCCGAGGCGTGCGCTCGCGGCGCGCCAGGTGCTTGAGCCCGAAGGTGACGTTCTCCAGCACGCTCAGGTGCGGAAACAGCGCCGACTCCTGAAACGCCAGGCCGACGCTGCGCTTTTCCGGCGGCAGGTGCGCCCGACCAGGGCCGGCGATCTCCTGGCC
>NZ_JAMZBD010000177.1:0-6004 GCF_024158685.1 Halomonas sp. 707D4
CCTTGACCAGTTCGTAGATTCCCCAGCCATCGTCGGCATTGGGTTTGCGGATGAACAGCGACGCCTGGTCGCTACCGACGACCGCATCGGCGACGGTAGGACGCGCAAGGTCGAACGAGGGGGTGAACGGGGTTTGGGGCATACTCATGGTTATGCTTCGCTGTAGCGAATTTGGTAGCCATTATAACAGTCGATTATTAGCATCTCAAATTCCCTATTATATTAATCTCAATTTTCTATAATTTTAGATTATATCGTGGTCGAAAAAGCTGTACCGCCGCGAGCAACTGCGCCGCATGGAAAAAAGTCTAGTCCAACTCCTTGGAAAGCGGGAATAAAAAAGGCGAGCTTGCGCTCGCCTGGAAATGAAATGGACACGATGACCGCGCGTAGCGGGTGTCACTCGGTCGAAAGCCGCGTTTAGCGTCGAGACGGAGACCGCATGGTGACGAGCTCCTCGGAGCCGGTCGGGTGAACGCCCAGGGTGCGGTCGAAATCCGCCTTGGTGAGCCCGGCGCGCACGGCGATGCCCACGTTCTGGATTATCTCGCCGGCCTCCTCGCCCACGATGTGCGCACCGACCACCACGTCGCTTTCATCGTCGACGATCAGCTTCATCAACATGCGCTCGTCGCTGCCGGAGAGCGTATGCTTCATCGGTCGAAAGTCTGTGCGATAGACGCGAATGCCCGAGCACCGCTCGCGAGCGGCCTCCTCGGTCAACCCGACGGTGCCGATGTTGGGCTGGCAGAAGACCGCCGTGGGCACGCGCTCGTAGTCCAGCGGCGCCGGCGTGGTATCACCGTAATGGTGCTCCACCAGTTGCATGGCCTCGGCCAGCGCCGCCGGGGTCAGTTCCGGCCCCTCGATCAGGTCGCCCAGCGCCAATACCGAGGATACGCTTGTCTCGAAGCGCTCGTTGACCGAGAGCTTGCCCTGGTCGTTGAGCCCGATGCCGAGGTTGTCCAGGCCCAGACCGTCGATGTGGGCCTTGCGCCCGGTGGCAACCAGCACCGTATCCACCGTGAGCGTCTCCCCGGTGGTCAGGGTGACGGCAAGACCCTCCTCGCCTTTGTCGATGCGTTCGATATTGGCCGAGAAGTGCAGGTTGACGCCCTTCTTGCGCATCTCGTCACGGGTGAACGCGCGCACCTCGTCATCGAAGCCGCGCAGAAAGAGTTCCTTGCGGTAGATCAGATGGGTGTCGCTGCCGAGCCCGTTGAAGATGCTGGCGAACTCGGCGGCGATGTAGCCGCCGCCCAGCACCAGAAAACGCTTAGGAAAACTCTCCAGGTCGAACACCTCGTTGGAGGTCACGGCGTGCTCGCTTCCTGGAAAGTCCGGCACGAAGGGCCAGCCGCCGGTGGCCAGCAGGATCTTCTCGGCGCTGACCGTGCTGTCGCCCTTGGCCGAGGCGAGCGCTACGGTGTGTTCGTCCACCACCGTGGCGCGGGCGTTGTAGAGCGTCACGCCGGCGTCTTCGAGCAGGCGCTGGTAGATGCCGTTGAGGCGCTTGATCTCGCTGACCTTGTTGTCCCTGAGCGTCGCCCAGTCGAAGCTCGCGGCCCCCGGCAGCTGCCAGCCGTAGCCCGCCGCATCGTCGAAATCGTCGCGAAAGTGAGCGGCGTAGGCGTAGAGCTTCTTCGGCACGCAGCCCACGTTGACGCAGGTACCGCCGAGGTAGCGGTCTTCCGCGATGGCCACGCGCACGCCGCGAGCTGCGGCCATGCGCGCCGCGCGCACGCCACCGGAGCCGGCACCGATGACCAGTAGATCGTAATCGAATTCAGCTTGCGCTGACATAAGGACTCCTTGCCGCTTGACTGTTTGATTCCATCCCGCCTAGCCGATCGGGCAGGTGACGCCGGTGCCCTTCAGCCCGCAGTAGCCGTTCGGGTTCTTGTCCAGGTACTGCTGGTGGTACCCCTCGGCGTAGTAGAACGCCTCGAGCGGGCGGATCTCGGTGGTGATGCGGCCGCGCCCTGCCGCGTCCAGCGCCGCCTGGAAAACCTTGGCACTCTCTTGCGCCTCATGCAGCTGGGCATCATCGGTAGTGTAGATCGCCGAACGATACTGGCTGCCGATGTCGTTGCCCTGCCGGTTGCCCTGGGTCGGGTCGTGCTGCTCCCAGAAGATCTGCAACAGCGTGGCAAGCGACACCTGGCTCGGGTCGTAGATCACGCGGACCACTTCGGTGTGGCCGGTACGCCCGGTGCAGGTCTCGTCATAGGTCGGGTTGGGCGTTTCGCCACCGGCGTAGCCCGCGGCGGTGACGAAAACTCCCGGGGTCTGCCAGAAGAGCCTCTCGACGCCCCAGAAGCAGCCCATGCCGAGCACGATCTCCTGCAGGCCTTCCGGGAACGGTGGCTTCAGCGGGTTGCCGTTGACGGCATGGCTTTCGCTGGTCGCGATCGGCGTATCACGGCCGGGCAGTGATGCCGATGTCTTCGAAAATAGTGTCATGGTGCCCTCTTACTGCCGTGGAAAGATGGTCGGCGAACCGGGCCGCGAGAAGGTGTAGATCAGATCCACCGCCTGGCTCGTGCCGGTCACCGCTTGAAGGTAGAGATTACGCCACAGCGTGTAGCGTAGGGTTAGTTCCGCGATCGGCGAGAAGATTCCCACGCCGTAGCTGATACGCAGGTCATCGGTCAGCTGGCCGCTCAGCGCGACTTGGCTATCGTCGCCGGCGCCGGTGGTATCGAGGGTCAAATCGTCGATGCCGAAGGCCTGGCCGATGGAGCCGACCGCACCGCCGGTGCGTCCCAGTGACATGCCGATCAGCGCAGTGGTCAGGGCGCTGTCGATCCCGCCGCCGGAGGCGTCCGGGGCGCGGCCGCGCAGCACGTAGGAGAGCGCGCTGGATTCGGGCATGGCAGGCTCCGAGAAGATCGCCACGTTCGGCTCCTCGGCGGTACCGGTGACACGCAGCCCTGCGATCACGTCGTCCTCGGTGATGTCCGGGTTGCGAATCGCCTCGAAGTCCAGCACCGGCAGTCCCGGCGGTCCGCTGAAGATCAGCTGGCCGCGGCGAATCAGCAGGTCCTGGCCGAAGGCCTGGAAGCGACCGTCGACCAGGTTCACCTCGCCGAACAGCTGCAGCACCCCGCTCTCCTGACGAACCTCGAGGCTGCCGGCAAGACCCGACTCCAGCCCGTAGGCGGCGAAGTGCATGTCGCTGCCGAGCGTCACGGTGATCAGCAGGTCCAGGTCGATGCCGCTCTGGGCGAGCTCTTCTGAAGTGCTCGGGCCTTCACCGCTGGCCGCGCGCAGCTGGGCCTGACGCTCGGCTTCGCGATCCTCGCGCTCGGTGATGATGATCTCGTCGCCGCTTGGCTTGATCGCCGAGGGCGGCAGCCGCCCTACCTCGAGCCGGGCCCAGGGAATGTCGACGTTGCCGCGGATCTGGAGCATGTCCGGGTTGATGCGGATGCGAATGTCCGGCGCGGCTTCCAGGCGGCCGAACTGAGGCAGCACCACCAGCAGCGGCTCCTGGACGGCGTTCAGGTCGATGCCCATGCGCCAGGGCTCGTCGGCGGGCCAGAAGGCATCGCCGGTGATGTTCAGGCGACCGCGCTCGGCGGCGAGGAAGCCGTTGATGTCGCCCCGCTCGCCGTTGAAGCGCAGTACCAGCTCGCCGTCGCTGACCAGCACGGGAATGTCGGGGCCTTGGGCGCGCACGCCGCGCAGCGCGAGCTGGCCCTGCAGATCCGGCTGGGCGGTGGTGCCGCCGATCTGGACGACACCGTTCAACTCGCCCTGCAGTTCGTCGAGCTGGGAGACCAGCGGACGATAGGGTGACAGCGACAGATCGCTCGCCCGCAGCTCGCCGCTGAGCGCTCCCCGCCCGATGGGATCGACGACGCTCAGATCGAGGGTCATCTGGCCGGCGTCCGAAAGCGACAGCACCACGTTGGCATTGGCCTGGGCCTGGTTGGCCTCGATCCGGGCGTTGAAGTCGATCACCGGCAGCCGAACCGGCTGGCCGTAGTCGTTGACCGCGGTGATGGCGAGCCGGCTTTCGAGTCCCAGGTCCGCCTGGAAGCGCGCTCCCCCCTGGCTCCAGGCCAGATTCAGGTCCGCGGTGGTGTCGCCGTCGAAGCTCCACTGCTCGGGCAGGAAGGGTTCGAGCATCTCCATCGGGACTTCGCGCAGGGTCAGTACCGCCCGCCCCTGCTCAGCCGAGGCTTCGATGGGCTGGGTGGAACAGACCAGGCCGCCCTGCACTCGCCGCAGGCAGAACGGCGACAGCCGCGCCTGGCCATTGGCGAGGTTGTAGCGCAGGTCGAGCGGTGCTTCCAGGCGAATGTCGCCGGCCTCGGCATCCACTTCCACGGGCGTGATTCGCGCCTGGTAGAACTGCCCCGGCTGGTCGAAGCGTCCGTCGAGGGCCAGCGCGGCACGGCTGAAGGCATTGCCATCGCTGCCCTGGGCGTCGAGCGTCAAACGGTGCTGTGAGAGCCGCCCCTGCAGGGCCAGGGCGACGCTTTCGAGACCCTGCCCGCCGGCGATCACCCGGCCAAGGCGCAGGTTCACGTCCAGGCGCGGGTCGTCGATGCCGGCGATGTCGGCATCGAGGGTCAGGCGCTCCACCAGGTTATCGGCAAAGCGCAGCCCTTGGCCTTGGAGCGTGGCGTCCAGGCGCGGCTGCTCGAGGCTGCCTCGCGCGGTGATGTCGCCGGTCAGCCGCCCGGCGAGCTCGGGGTGAAGGGTTGCCAGGTCCGTCAACGCGATGCTGGCATCCAGCGACAGCGCTGCCTGGCTCGCCTGGCCCTGGGCGGTCAGGCGATTCTGGCCCTGGGTGAAGCGCAGCTCGTCGATGTCCACTTCCAGGTCGGTGTTGGCGCGCAGCGCGGCGTTCAGGGTCAACGGATAGTCGCGCAGCTCACCCTCGATGGCGAGTGCCGGCACGTCGATCAGCCAGCGCTCGCCCTGCTGGAGCACGTCCAGGTCGATGTCGCCGTCGAGCGAGCCGTCGAGCCCCTCGACGAAGTGCGACGGGTCGACGTCATCCAGGCGCAGGCGCGCGTCCAGGGCGATGGCGTTGGCCCAGCTCACCCGTCCCTGGCTCGAAATCACGCTTTCGTCGAGGCGCACCACCAGCGACGACCAGTTGAAGAAGCTCGTGGTGCCGTCGCCTTCGAGGCTCAGCGAGGTGGCCGGCACCTGGGGCCCCTGAACGTCGACGTCAAGTGCCACGTCGAAGGCATCCAGATCGCCGTTGGCGCGCAGGTCCAACCCCTCGACGACGTAGGGCTCGGTGGCGTCATCGAGCACGACCAGCGGCCACTGCAGGCGCTCGCTTTGCAGCCGCGCCGTGAACGGCAGCGCCGGGTCGTAGATGTCGGTGCGTACCTCGAGCCGGGTGTTGACGATCCCTTCACCGTTCAGGGTGGCAGTGAATGCCTCGAGGTTCCCTTCGGCGCGCAGATCCACGTTGTCGAGCCCGGTGGGAGTGGCTTCGCTTTCCGGCGCGCTCAGCGGCCACTGCAAGCGCTGCCCTTGCAGGTGCAGGCGAAACGGCAGGCGCGGGTCGAGCACGTCCGCATCCATATCCAGGGTCGCGGCGACCACGCCGTCGGCTTCGATCGCGCCGCTCAGATCCTCGAGCGAGCCGGAGAGCGCAAGGCTCAGCGTCTCGCCGCTGAGCTCGGGAAAGCGCTCGGGAAGATAGAGGGTGGTGTCGAGGGTCACGTCCAGCGGGTAGCTATCGGCGAGGCGCACCTGCCCTGCAAGCGTTGCCTCGGCGTCCGGGGTCAGTACATAGAGCGAATCGAGGGTCAGGTCATGCTCGATGAAGGCACCGGCCAGCGCGAAGCGCTCGACGCGATAGTCGATGGCGCCGTAGAGCTCGAAGGCCTCGATGGTGAGCTCTTCGACGGTGAGATCCACCGGCAGCGTGATCTCGGGAAGCTGGACACGGTCTCGCTCGGCCAGCGGGATTCGCTCGGAAGTCTCTTCGACGACCGGCTCGCGGGCGGCAAGGGCCCCGTCGATGCCCGCG
>NZ_JAMZBD010000178.1:0-5965 GCF_024158685.1 Halomonas sp. 707D4
CCAGAATATTTCGCGATGCCACCCGCCTGGAGATCGACTTCTGGCAGATGGGCCTGGATTTGACCGACTAGCGCGATCATAACGACAACCTTACGAGAGACTCTCATCATGAGCCGTACCCAGCATTTTCTGGCCGAAACCGCCCAGGTCGACGCCGCCGCCATCGCGCCGCTGCCCGCCTCCACCAAACGCTATATCGAAGGCTCGCGGCCGGACATTCGCGTGCCGTTTCGCGAAATCACCCTGTCACCGACCACCACCAGTGGCGAAGCCGAGGAGAACCCGCCGCTGCTGGTTTACGACACCTCCGGCCCCTACACCGACCCCGCCGCGCAGATCGACCTGCGCCAGGGTTTGGCGGAGCTGCGCCGGGCGTGGATCGAGGAGCGTGGCGACACTGAATTCCTCGAAGGCTTGACCTCGGAGTACGGCAACCGTCGCGCCAACGACCCGACCCTTGCCCAGCTGCGTTTCGATCTCAAGCGCACGCCGCGCCGGGCGAAAGCGGGCAAGAACGTGACCCAGCTGCACTACGCGCGTCAGGGGATCGTCACGCCGGAGATGGAGTTCATCGCCATTCGCGAGAACCAGCGCCGCCAGGTGTTGGGCACCGCGGAAGTCGAGCGGATTCTGGGCCACCAGCACCGTGGCCAGAACTTCGGCGCCAGCATTCCCGAGGAGATCACGCCTGAGTTCGTGCGCGACGAGGTGGCCCGCGGCCGGGCGATCATCCCCAACAACATCAACCACCCGGAAAGCGAGCCGATGATCATCGGGCGCAACTTCCTGGTGAAGATCAACGGCAACCTGGGCAACTCGGCGGTGACGTCCTCCATCGAGGAGGAGGTCGACAAGATGACCTGGGGCATCCGCTGGGGCGCGGATACCATCATGGATCTCTCCACCGGGCAGAACATCCACGAGACCCGCGAGTGGATTCTGCGCAACTCGCCGGTGCCCATCGGCACGGTGCCGATCTATCAGGCCCTGGAGAAGGTCAACGGCGTGGCGGAAAACCTCACCTGGGAAGTATTTCGCGACACGCTGATCGAGCAGGCGGAACAGGGCGTGGACTACTTCACCATTCACGCAGGCGTGCTTCTGCGCTACGTGCCGCTGACCGCCAACCGCGTCACCGGCATCGTCAGCCGCGGCGGTTCGATCATGGCGAAGTGGTGCCTGTATCACCACCAAGAGAGCTTCCTCTACACCCACTTCGAGGAGATCTGCGAGATCTGCAAGCAGTACGACGTGGCATTTTCGCTGGGTGACGGCCTGCGCCCGGGCTCGATCGCCGATGCCAACGACGAAGCGCAGATGGCCGAGCTCAAGACCCTGGGCGAGCTGACCCACATCGCCTGGAAGCACGACGTGCAGGTGATGATCGAAGGCCCCGGCCACGTGCCCATGCACCTGGTGAAGGAGAACATGGACAAGCAGCTCGAGTACTGCGACGAAGCGCCGTTCTACACGCTGGGGCCGCTGGTGACGGATATCGCGCCCGGTTATGACCACATCACCTCCGGCATCGGTGCTGCCATGATCGGCTGGTTCGGCTGCGCGATGCTCTGCTACGTGACGCCCAAGGAGCACCTGGGCCTGCCCAACAAGGAGGACGTCAAGACCGGCATCATCACCTACAAGATCGCGGCCCACGCGGCGGATCTCGCCAAGGGGCACCCGGCGGCGCAGCGCCGCGACAACGCGCTCTCCAAAGCGCGCTTCGAGTTCCGCTGGGAAGACCAGTTCAACCTGGGGCTGGACCCGGACACCGCGCGCAGCTTCCACGACGAGACCCTGCCGAAGGATTCGGCCAAGGTGGCCCACTTCTGCTCCATGTGCGGGCCGAAGTTCTGCTCGATGAAGATCAGCCAGGAAGTGCGCGATACCTACCGCGATGCGGCGCCACAAAGCGAAGCCGAGCGCGGCATGCAGGAGCAGGCCGAGAAGTTTCGCCAGGAAGGCAGCGCGCTTTACCAGAAGGTGTAAAGTGCCGGAAGGAAGAGGTCTCTCCCCGGGCAGGCATGGCCTGCCCGGGCGGCGATCACGAACCTGACGATATGGGCGCTAGAGCCCTTTCGTTAAATTAGATATTCTTTGGATCTCGTTTTCTAAAGGGACTTCGTGATGAACAGAAAAACCTATCTTGCGGCATCGATCGCGCTGGTCAGCGCCGGGCTCTTGAGCGGCTGCGGAAGCAGTGACGAGACGCCCGAAAGCCTTTCGATGCTGGACTATATCCCGGCGGACTCCCCCTACTTCATGGCCGCGCGGGAAACGCTGCCGGAACAGGAGGTGTTCGACTTCTACCAGCGCTCGATGATCTTCGACGGCACCTTCGGTGAAGAGCTCGACACGGTGCGCGAGATGCGCGAGGCCTCGGATTCCGACGAAGAGCGCGCGTTGCTGTCGCTGGTGATCGCCATGGGCGAGGAACTCGAAGGTGTCGAGACCCTCGACGATCTGCACGCCAAAGGCCTTAGCATCTCGCCGCAAACCGCCCTCTATGGCCTGGGCATGCTGCCGGTACTGCGCTTCGAGCTCGAGGACGGCGCGGCGTTTCGCGAGACCCTCGAGCGGGTGCTGGCGCGTGCCGAGCTGGAGCCGCAGGTGGCGACCACCGACGGCATCGACTACTGGGTGCTGAACCCGCAGGGCGATCTCGCGGTGATCATGAGCATCGTCGACGAGCAGGCGCTGCTGGCGCTGGTGCCGCGCGCGCCGAGCGACGAGCTGATGGCACTGGTGCTGGGCAAGACGCTTCCCGAGAACAGCCTCGAGGATTCCGGTGAGCTCGCAGAGATCGAGAGCCGCCACGGGTTCACGCCTTATGGCGCGGGGCAGATCCATACCGCTCGCGTGCTCGACGAGCTCGGCTCGCCGACCCACGCGGGTACCCGCGCGCTGATGGAGGCCATCGACAAAAAGCCGCTGGATCTCTCCAGCTGCCAGGCGGATATCGACCGCATCACGGCGCGCCTGCCGGGCGTGGCCATGGGCGCGCGCGCCTATGATCTGCAAGGCCGCTCGGAATTCAACGTCATCCTGGAAACCGATGACGAGATCGTCGGCGACCTGCGCCGGCTCCTCACCCCGGTCCCTGGGCTTGGCGAGCGCAACGGCCTGGCGAGCATGGGCGTGGGCCTGCAACTGCCGGCACTGCTGGAAAACGTTCAGCTCTACGCACGCCAGATGCGTGAAGACCCCTTCGGCTGCGACGAGCTGCAGGCGCTCAACAGCACCTGGGACGACGCCAATGCGATGCTGAGCAACCCTGTCGCGATGATGATCGCGCCGTCGCTTTCGGGAATCAACCTGCGCCTGGACCGCCTCTACGTCGAGCGCGGCATGCCTGCCGCCACCGGGCTTCTGACGCTGGCCTCCCCGAATCCCATGACGCTCGTGCAGACCGCCGGCTCCTTCCTGCCGGAACTCGCCGAACTGAAGCTGGTGCCCGGCGGCGAAGCCAAGCGGGTCGAAAGCTTCCTGCTGCCGCCGGAAACGCCGGACGTCTTTGCTGCCATGTCGAACTCGGCCCTGGCGGTGGGCGTGGGCCTCGACAATCCCTCGAACCTGAAGGAAGGGCTTGCGGCGAGCGAGGAGAACCAGGACCTGCTGGCCCACGTTTTTCTTTCCGGGGATATCTACCACGCCTTTGCCGATATCGCCCCGGTGGTGCCGGACGACCAGCTCTCCGACACGGATATCGAGACGTTTCGCCGCTACGGCGATCTCTACGAGCTGATGGAGTACTGGCTCAAGATCGACGATGCAGGACTCGAGATCGGCTTTGCAGTGGAGATGGCCGAGCAGTGATCGGTTCACCGCCCATGGCACCTCCATGGGCGGAACGAAAAACAGGGGCCCGAGGGCCCCTGTCTCATGAGTGGATGCGAGTTACTTCTTGAGACCTTCCTTCAGCTCGCCCTTGCCTTTCTGGACGTCGCCCTTGGCCTGCTGCGCCTTGCCTTTCGCTTCGGTCTTTTCACTGCCGGTGACCTTGCCGGCGGCTTCCTTCACTTTACCGGCGGCTTTGTTGGCGGCACCTTTGGCTTTATCTTCTTTAGAACCTGACATGGCTTGTTACCTCTAATCCGTTAGTAGGAACCACGCTGACTGCAAGAAAGACGTCATGTCCGTTCACAGTGCAGCTAATTCTTAGAGTAGACGCTGGCGAAAAAGTTGCCTCACTTTCTTTGCGGCAATCGTTACGACGATCCTTACGGCAATCGCGTGGACTCGAAATGATCGAGCACGCGGTGCAGGCACTGGATCACCATCAGCGTCAGCGCGAGCGCCACGACCATCGACGAGAAGCGGTACAGCGCGCTGTAGACGATGTCCTGGGTGGGGCCGAGCGACTGGCCGAAGAGAATCCCGAGGGTGGTCATGCCACCGAACCCGACCCCGGAGCCGCCCGCCTCCAGCACGTGCTCGCGGCTGAACAGCATCAAGCCCAGCCAGTAGATGACGATGGCCAGCAGAAAGTGGTTGCTCTGGGTATAGAGCAGAAGCTGCATCGCCAGCGCCAGGTTGCAGCCCAGGAGCGTGCCGACGATACGCTTGACGGCGGAAGCCTGGGCACCAGCGTAGCTCAGGGCGAACAGCATCAGGACCGTGGCCATCTGGGCGGAGAGCGAGTCGCGCAGATCGAAGGTCTGGAACACCACGAAGGAGATCGTCGCGGTCACGCCGCCCAAAAGCGTCTCGTGGCGAATCTGCGCGGGGCTCTTCTCGGCGCGCGGCGGCGGCTGGCGCGGCGCCACGTCGGGAAACAGCGTGTACATGAGCATGGCGATCAACACCGCCAGCACGCTCGCCAAGAGGTTCGCGGTGAGAAGCTCGCTCAAATCCACCCCGGGGTAGCTTGCGAAGTGCAGGAGGATGCTCAGCGTCACCACGCCGTTGGCGGCGTAGAGAAACAGCGGCCCCTTGGCCATCAGGTTGAAACGAAACAGGAAGATCGCCAGCACCACCAGCGTCATCACGACCGGCATGTGCTGCAGAAAGCCGATGATCAGGCTCACCTCGACCACGTTGAAGGCAGCGTTGCCCAGAAACTGGCGAATGATGCCGGCGTTGAGCAGCGGCACCATGCCGAGCAAAAACATCGGGAAGACGGTGAAGAAGACCCCGTAGTTCCAGCCCATCAGCTTGCTGATGACGAAACCCAGCGTGGCGCCGCCCGCCACCCGCAGGCACTGGCGAAGACCGTTCTCGTCGAGCAGCGACTTAGGTGCTGACGCGTCGCCTGTACGCCGCCGCTTGAACAAGCCCATGCCCCAGGAGCGCCGGTCAGTAGACCCCGTAGACTCAGTAGACTCAGTAGATCCAGTAGATTCAGTAGACATAATGCAGCCAGCTGATCAGGTGGACCTGCAGCCAGGCGAAGGGGTGCGCCAGCGGGTGCTCGCCGGGCAGCAGTTGCACGCTCGCCCGGGCGCCACTCGGCGGCATCGCGGCCAGCGGTGCGTCCAGGGCGACGTGCAGGCGCAGGCGCTGGGCATCGCGCACCCAGCGATCGGAAGTGGGGATGTCCGCCAGCTGGCCGTCGGCGCCGATCTGGCCTTCGCGCACCCCGGCGTCCAGCGCCGTGACGCGGCCTTCGAAGATATGCCCGGGCAGCGCGTCGAGGATCACCTTGGCCTCGTCGCCCAGGCGCACGTGGCGCAGGCTCTTCTCGCGAAAGTCCGCAACGATGTCCAGGGTATCGGAAACCAGCGCCATTACCGGCTGGCCCGCCTGCACGTAGTCGCCGGGCAACAGCTGCAGGTTGGTCACCTGGCCTGCCTCGAAGGCGCGAACCTCGGTACGCGCCAGGTCGAGCCGGGCTTTTTCCAGGGCGTTGCGCGCCTGACGAAGGCGCAGGTTGGCATCGCCCTCCTCGCCCAGCTGCACCTCGAGACTGGTGATCTGCGCTTCGGCGGCGCGCACGTCGGCCTCGGCGGTGTTGGCCGCCGCCACC
>NZ_JAMZBD010000179.1:0-5954 GCF_024158685.1 Halomonas sp. 707D4
TATGCGCGCAGCGCGGGCAGTTGGCCTTCTCGCCGGAGCCCAGCGGCGGCTGCGCGCCTGTCACGAATGCGACTGGGTGTCGGCACTGCCGCCGCTGGGCTCCGGCGAGAAGGCCAACTGCCCGCGCTGCGCGCATACGCTGGTCAAGCGCCACCGCTTTCCGGCCCAGCGCAGCATGGCGCTGGCGGTCGCGTCCTTGATCGCGCTGATCATCGCGGTGTCGTTCCCCTTCGTGAGCTTCAGCGTCAGCGGGGTGAGCAACCGCATCGAGCTCTCCCAGACCGCGACCACGCTGATCGCCTTTCACCAGCCGATGGTGGCGATCGCCGTGATCATGACCATCGCCGTGCTCCCGGCGCTCTACCTGGTCGGGGTCATCTGGCTGCAGTACGGCCTGCTGCGCGGCCGCCCTCAGCCTTTCAGCCGCGATATCGCCCGTTCGCTTTCACATCTGGTGCCGTGGATGATGGCCGACGTGTTCATCATCGGCGCGCTGGTCAGCCTGATCAAGATCGCGGGCCTCGCCCAGATCAGCCTCGGCATCTCCTTCTGGGCGTTCTGCGCCTTCGCTCTCCTGCTGCTCAAGACCAGCCAGTCGCTGGACGCGGACTGGATGTGGTTCTCCCTCGAGGGCGAGCCGCTCGCCCCTGAAGGCACGCGCACCGGCACCACCGCAGCGGCCCAGAACGTCACGGGTTGCCCCACCTGCGGGCTGATCAACCGGCTACCCGCCAACGGCAAGGCGCGCTGCCGTCGCTGTCACGAGAAGCTCCACAAGCGCCTGCCGCACAGCCTCCAGCGCACCTGGGCGCTGCTGTTCGCCGCCACGGTCATGTACATTCCCGCCAACGTCTATCCGATCATGACCACCACGAGCCTGGGGTCGAGCTCGCCCTCGACGATCATTGGCGGGGTGGTACAGCTTCTGCAGATGGGTTCGTGGCCGGTCGCGGCGGTCATCTTCGTGGCCAGCGTCATCGTGCCGGTCGGCAAGCTCTTTGCCCTGTCCTGGCTGTGCCTGGCGGTGCGTCGAAGCGGCGAGTTGAAAGCCCAGAGCCGCACCCGGCTCTACCGGCTGACCGAATTCATCGGCCGCTGGTCGATGGTCGACGTCTTCGTGGTGGCGATCCTGGTGGCGCTGATCCGCGCGGGCTCGCTGATGTCGATCACCCCTGGGCCCGCCGCGCTTGCCTTCGGCGCCGTGGTCGTGCTAACCATGCTCGCCGCGATGACCTTCGACCCGCGCCTTCTATGGGACACCCCTCCCCCACGCGCCCCCCGGCCAGGACGTGCTGCCACGTCCACAACAGCGACCAAGGAATCAGTGGATGGCTGACGAGTTACCCCAAGGCGAAACGCCGCCGAACGACGAGAACGACCTGCACCGCGCGCGGCCCTCGCGCCAGACGCGGCTATCGCCGATCTGGATCGTCCCGATCGTCGCGGTGATCATCGGCCTGTGGCTGGTGTACGACAACTACACCAGCCGCGGCACGCTGATCACCCTGACCACCAACAATGCCGAGGGGATCGAAGCGGGCAGCACGCTGATTCGAAGCCGCAACGTCGAGATCGGCCTGGTGCAGAGCGTGCGGCTGTCCGACGATCTTTCCCACGCGGTCATGACCGCGCGCATCCAGCCCGAGGCCGAAGCGATGCTGCGCCAGGACAGCCGCTTCTGGGTGGTCAAGCCGCGCATCGGTCGCGAAGGAATCAGCGGGCTCGGCACGGTGCTCTCCGGCGCCTACATCCAGCTCCAGCCCGGGCGCTCCGACGACCCGCGCCGCGAATTCGAGTTGAGCGACGTGCCGCCGGTGGCCACCGCCGGCCAGGCGGGGCTGCAGATCAGCCTGGTCAGCCAGCTCGGCAACTCGCTGCGCGTGGGCGACCCGGTCTCCTACCAGGGCTACACCGTGGGGCGCGTCGAGGACAATCGCTTCGAACCCGAGTCGCGCACCATGCACCACCAGGTGTTCATCGAAGAGCCCTACGCCCAACTGGTCACCGACAGCACCCGCTTCTGGACCTCCAGCGGCATCGACTTTCGCCTCGACGCCAACGGCGTGCGGGTCAACGTCGAGTCGCTGGAGGCGCTGCTCGGCGGCGGCGTGACCTTCGGCGTACCGGAAGATCTGCCCATGGGCAAGCCGGTGAGCAACAACACCCGCTTCACCCTCTACGCCGACGAGGACGACGCCCGGGAAGGCACCTTCAACCGTTACCTCGAGTACGTGCTGCTGGTGGACGACACCGTGCGCGGGCTCTCGCGCGGGGCACCGGTGGAGTTTCGCGGCGTGCGCATGGGCAGCGTGGTCGCCGTGCCCTGGAACTTCACCGCGCCGCAGCCCAACTCCCGCGCCCAGTTCGCCATCCCCGTGTTGATTCGCATCGAACCCCAGCGGCTGGGCATCGAGAGCGAAGACATCGACATCGACGAGTGGCAGGCGCGCTTCGATCGCATGTTCGATCTCGGCCTTCGCGCGTCGCTCAAGAACGGCAACCTGTTGACCGGGGCACTGTTCGTCGACCTGAACTTCCAGCGCGACCTGGCCGGCACCTACCGCGAGGAGATGTTCTCCGAGCGTCAGGTGTTCCCCACCGTGGCCGGCGGGTTCGCCCAGATCCAGGCCCAGGTGACCAGCCTTCTGGACAAGCTCAACGCGCTGGAAGTCGAGCCGCTGCTGGCGGGGCTCGATCGCAACCTGCAGGCTTCCGAGCGCGTGCTCGACGAGGTGCGCGAGGTGAGCGCCTCGCTCAACACCTTGCTGAGCGACCCGGACACCCAGGCACTGGGCGGCAACGTCAACGCCACCCTCGAGGAGCTTCGCAGCACCCTGGAAGGGCTCTCGCCGGCGTCG
Organism: Halomonas sp. 707D4; assembly: GCF_024158685.1. Lineage (NCBI taxonomy): Bacteria > Pseudomonadati > Pseudomonadota > Gammaproteobacteria > Oceanospirillales > Halomonadaceae > Halomonas > Halomonas sp. 707D4. Next base: position 2,859 of record NZ_JAMZBD010000179.1, read on the forward strand.
CCTGCCTATCAGGACCTGACCTCGGCCATCGAGCGTCTCGATCGCCTGATGCGCGACCTGCAGCCCTTGACACGCACGCTCAACGAGAACCCGCGGGCGCTGCTTTTCGACAATCTGGACGCGGAAGACCCCATTCCGCGGGCCCCTCGGTAAAAGGACGACCTCATGCGCTCCAAGATGTTGAAGACAGCCCTCCTCACCAGCCTGCTGGCGCTGCTCGCCGGGTGCGCCTCGAGCGTGACGCCGCCGGCGCGCTACATGCTGCCGGCAACGCCCATCACCAGCCCCGCCGCCGGTGAGCGCACCCTGCAGATACGCACGCCGCGTCTGGCTCACTACCTCGACGTCGACGGCGTCGTCATGCAGCTCGACGACATCACTCTCGTCGAGGCGCGCGAGCACCAGTGGGCCGAGGCGCTGGGCCGCCAGCTCGAGCGCAGCCTGCGCGGGCGGCTCTCCCAGGAGCTTCCCCGGGTACGCGTGGTGCGCGCCGAAGGGGCGGCCAGCGGCGCGCCAACGCTGACCCTCGAGGTGGACCAGTTCCAGGGCCGCTACGACGGCAATGCCGTCGCCAGCGGCCAGTGGCAGCTGCGCGGTGCGGACAACCAGCTGCTGGCGCTGGAAAGCTTCTCCGTCGAGACCGAGCTCGACCAGGACGGCTACCCGGCCCTGGTGCGCGCGCTCGGCCAGAGCATCGATCTTGCGGCGATGCAGATCGCCCGCGAGCTTCGCACCGGCGGCTACTTCTAGGCCGCCCCCTGCCCGGCACGCGCGCCGCCCCTTCCGGGTGGCGCGCGTGCATCACGTGTCGAACGCGAAGCACGCGCTAGTAAAAGGGCCTCGCAGGCGGGCGCGCTATCTGGCAAACTTCGCTGCCGCGCGGATCGAACCCCGCGTTTTCAACCTATTTAGAACCCTAGCTTGGTGACAGCGCCCCTGCGCTTTTGCTGGCAATGGCGGAGAACCCATGAGCTTTTCGGAACTTGGTCTGCAGGACGACTTACTACGCGCCATTACCAACCAAGGCTACACCCAGCCCACGCCCATCCAGCAGAAGGCCATTCCGATGGTGCTGGCCGGGCGGGATCTGTTGGCCAGCGCCCAGACCGGGACGGGCAAGACCGCCGGCTTCACGCTGCCCATGCTGCAGCGGCTCAGCAACGGCAAGCGCCCGGGCAAGCGCCAGGTGCGCGCCCTGGTGCTGACGCCCACCCGCGAACTCGCCGCCCAGGTCGGCGAAAGCGTGACGGATTACGGCAAGTACCTGCCGCTCACCTCGCACATCATCTTCGGCGGCGTGGGCCAGAACCCGCAGGTCGAAGCGCTCAGAAAGGGCCTCGACATCCTGGTGGCTACCCCCGGCCGGCTGATGGATCTGCAACAGCAGGGCCACGTGGATCTCTCCCAGGTCGAGATTCTGGTGCTCGACGAAGCCGATCGCATGCTCGACATGGGCTTCATCCACGACATCAAGCGCATCCTCAAGCTCTTGCCGGCCAAGCGCCAGAACCTGCTGTTCTCGGCGACCTTCTCCAACGAGATCCAGACGCTGGCCACTCAGCTTCTCGACAACCCGGCGCTGGTCGAAGTCGCGCCGCGCAACACCACCGCCGAGAAGATCGACCAGACCATCTACCGGGTCGACCGCGACAAGAAACGTGAACTGCTGGCCCACCTGATCACTCGCCACGGCTGGTTCCAGGTGCTGGTCTTCACCCGCACCAAGCACGGCGCCAACCGCCTGGCGGAGCAGCTTTCCAAGCAGGATATCCCGGCCATGGCAATCCACGGCAACAAGAGCCAGGGCGCACGCACCCGGGCGCTGGGCGCCTTCAAGAGCGGTGACCTGCAGGTGCTGGTGGCCACCGACATCGCCGCTCGCGGGCTCGACATCGACGAGCTGCCCTTCGTGGTCAACTTCGACTTGCCCAACGTGGCCGAGGACTACGTCCACCGCATCGGCCGTACCGGTCGTGCCGGCAGCGATGGCGAAGCGGTGTCGCTGGTGTGCGTGGACGAGCACGCCCTGCTCGCCAGCATCGAGAAGCTGATCAAGCAGAACCTGCCCAAGAAGATCGAGCCGGGTTTCGAGCCCGACCCCAACGCCAAGCCCCAGCCGATCGAGAACGGTCGTCGCGGCCAGCGCAAGCCCGGCGGCGGCGGCGGTCGCGGCCAAGGCCAGGGGCAGCGTCAGGGCGAGCGCTCCGACAAGGCACCGCGCCGGCGCGCGCGCCGCTAGCGCGCGGTCGTCGAATGTGCGAAGGTTGTCCGCTTTCAGACACCCCCATTCAGGTGTCTAGCCGAACCCGTTCATGGAGTGATTATGGCGTCATCTCAGCTTATCAATGACTACCGGCAGTGGCTGGCCTTCCAGCGCCAGGAACAGCTCAGCCGCGAGCATCAAGGGGTCGCCCAGCGTCTGGAGGACGCCCGGGCGACTTCCGGGCAGGTCATTCAGGCCTACCGCAGCATGGCCGACAAGGCCGCGACGGAAGGCGCGTGCTACCGTACGCTGTTTCTGCGCGAAAGCAGCGAAGACGCGGCGCTGGTCTGCGAGGGCTGGCTGTTCATCCGGCGGGTGTTGAGCGAAGAGGGCAGCACCCGCGTGCGCGCCACCCTGCTCGAAACCTTCACGCTCGAAGACGGAACCATCGTTCCCGGCGACAAGCCGGCCCGCAAGGTGACCCTCGAGATCTACGAAAAGCTCGACATCAACAAGGGCATGCGTACCGATGTGCGGGTGGACTGCCTGGAAACGCCGGCGGACTACCACTTCATCACCCTGATGGACGCTGCCCGAGGCGATCTGCGCGCGCACATGAGCTAGCGCCATGCAGCGTCGTCGCGCCGTTGGTTTCATCCTTCTGATGTTTCTGGTGGGGCTCAATCTGCGCCCCGCCCTCTCTTCCGTTGCCCCGCTGCTCGCTCGCCTGAAAGAGAACGCGGGGCTCACCCCGACGGCAGCGGGCGTGCTCACCACCCTGCCGGTCCTCTTTCTGGGCCTGGCGGCCCCCCTGGCGCCGCTCGTCGCCCGGCGCATCGGCGCCGAGCGCGCGCTCAGCGCAGCACTTTTACTGCTCGGCGGCGCCTTGATGA
>NZ_JAMZBD010000180.1:0-5952 GCF_024158685.1 Halomonas sp. 707D4
AGCGCGCCTGATCATGAATCAACTGCTCGAAGAGCTGGCGGTGCGCGTCGTCGAACCGGCCCTGGGTGAAGCCAAAGGCGCCGCAGGCGCGCTCCTGGCCGGCCAGTTCCTTGCCTTGCATCAGATGGAAGATGGCCACCAGCGCCCGGGTAATGTCATGATCCGCCGAGGTATTCGTCGTCTCGAACACGATGGCGAGCAGCCCGCTGATCAACTGGTTGAAGGCATGGGTGGCCGCATCCGCCGACAGCGACAGGGTAGCGACGGCAGTGCGCAGCCTGGGTAGATCGTCGAGCGCCAGCCATACCGTGGCGATGCGACGCAGAAGGTGTGACGTGGCCTGCGGGCGCGCCTCTTCGACCAGGGTCTCCAGGCGATGGCGCATCAGCGTGCCGGCCTGCTGGCTGGCGATCACGAACGCCTCGCGCCGGTCGGCGAACTGCCGGCCCTGCGAGCCGAGATAGAGGGTCGAAGCCCCCCGTTCGCGCTGCAGCACGTGGATGAAACGACTGATATCCCCCACCAGGTTGGCGGTGACGGCCAGATGGCGCAGGTTGTCGATATCGAGGCGCAGTGCCCTCAATAAAAGCGGGTGGCCCGAAGACATGGTGACTTCCCTCGAAGGCCCGGCGCCGCGGGGACGCGCCGGGGAGTATCGGTTCAGCGCAGCGACAGCGCCCCCGCGCCGGTATGTTGGTTTGCGGCCTCTTCGTAGGCTTTTGCCTCTTCGGCTTCCGTGGCGTCGCTGAAGCGCACCACCAGCACGCTGGCCGCCAGTGCCAGCACACACAGCCCGAGATAGAAAAGGCCCTGCTGGTAGGTGAGGCCTTCGTTTCTGAACAGGAATGCCGCCAGTACCGCGCCGACGTTGCCACCGGCGCCGACGATGCCCGCCACGGCTCCCAGCGCCTTCTTGTTGATGAACGGCACCACGCCGAAGGTCGCGCCCTCGGCCATCTGCACGAACAGGCTGAAGACCAGCATGATGCCGATGGCAAGGCTCAGCACGTGCATCTGCGAGAAGGCGATCAGCGCGATACCCTCGCACACCAGGGCGATGAACAGCCACCGCACCCGGCCCTTGAGCCCGTGCTGGGCGGCGAAGAGGTCCGAGAAGACTCCGCCCAGGGTACGCGCGAAGACGTTCATCAGCCCGAAGAGCCCGGCGATCAGTCCGGCAGTGGCCAGGGTCAAGTCGAAACGGTCGAAGAAGTAGATGGCGGCGATGTTGTTGATGGTCAGCTCCACCCCGAAGCACAGCCCGTAGACGACGAACAGCGCCCAGACGCGAATGTCCCGGGCGGCGGCGAGAAAGCTTCCGAGCGCACCGTACTCGCCGGCGGCCGGCGGCAGCTCGCCACGCCGGCGAAGGTCGGCGAAATTGCCGTCCGGCGCATCCTGGGTGAACAGCCAGTAGCCGATGCCGGTACAAAAGAGCACCACGCCCGGCACCAGCATGGCCAGGCGCCAGCCCAGGGTTTCGCTTGCGCCCAGCATGAGAAGGCCCGACAGGATCAGCGGCATGAGTATCTGGGTGGTGCCGCCGCCCAGGTTTCCCCAGCCGGCGCTGGTAGCGTTGGCGGTGCCCACCACGTTGGGGGCGAACATCACCGAGGTATGGTACTGGGTGATGACGAAGGAGGCGCCGATCGCGCCGATGGCGAGTCTTGCCAGCAAGAAGCTTTCGAAGCTGTCGGCAAGACCGATGCTCATCACCGGGATCGAGCCCAGCACGAGCAGGCCCGAGTAGGTCTTGCGCGGCCCCAGCCGGTCGCAGAGCAGGCCGATCAGAAGGCGCACGATCACGGTGATGGCGACCGAGGCGATGATGGTGTTGCCGATCTGGGTCTGGGTCAGCGCCAGGTCCTCGCGTACCACCACCATCAGCGGGGCGATGCCGAACCAGCCGAAAAAGCAGACGTGAAAGGCGAACCAGGAGAAGTGAAACGCGCGCATCTGCGGCGTCGAGAAACTGAGCAATCGAATACGAGTGGCTTTGTTGCGAATGTCCATGGAGACCTCACCGAGCGCGAACGAGTCGTTGTCGCCGCGTGCGCCTGCACGCAGGTCAACGAGATGATGCCTTCGCCATTGAAGGGCAAGCTCGACGCACTCGTACCCGGGGGCCTGGTCCACGCCTGTCACTGTCGATCGACTACGAAGCAATTACTTCGCCATATGGTCGTTTTCGTTTCGACGACAGCGTTTTAGGTCGTTTCAAGAGCAGCGGGAAGGGGAGTTCCCGGCGGGGATGCATCAAAAGGGGGCGCCTATGCGCGCAGGGCCCTTCGATCGTGCAGGGTCATTCGTTCATGTAGACGGTATCGATGTCGAGCGTTGAACGCTTTCCCAGCGCCTCGAAGTGCTCGTCGAGCCAGCGCTGGGCAGCGGCGCGGCCCAGCTCGAACAGATGGCTCAGAAATGCCCATTCGGCGTTCATCTTGCTCGAGACCGACAGCTCCTCGAGGGCGTGCTCGCCGCTGATGCGATGAAAAAGCGTCTGCTGGTAGCAGTTTTCGATGCCCTGCTCGTCGAGGGCGTGCTGGAGCAGGGCGATCATGCGGATCTCCTTGATCAGCGCGGCGTTGAAGGTGATCTCGTTGAGCCGGTTCATGATCGCCGAGGCAGTGGTGGGCACCGTGTCACGGCTGATGGGGTTGATCTGGACCAGCATGATGTCCCGGGCGCTGCACTCCTCCATCAGCGGGAAGAGCGCCGGGTTGCCCATGTAACCGCCGTCCCAGTAGGCTTCGCCTTCGATCTCCACCGCCTGGAACATGAACGGCAGGCAGGCCGAGGCCATCACTGCGTCCAGGGTCATCTCTTCGCGACGAAACACGCGCTGCTTGCCGGTGCGCACGTTGGTGGCGGCGACGAACAGCTTCAGCCGGTCGCAGCGGCGCACACGCTCGAAGTCGACGTGCTTGTCGACGATGTCGCGCAGCGGATTGACGTTGAAAGGATTGAACTGGTACGGCGAGATCAGCCGACTCATCAGATCCATCGCGATGTAGCCCGGCGACTGATCCAGGCTCCAGTTGCCAGTGAGCATGTCCAGCGGCGAGCGGCGGATCGGGCTTGCCATGCCGGCCAGGCTGACCGCTCGCCAGAAGTCGCGCAGCGCCTGGCGGGCGGTCTCGTGATCGCCGCGGGTCAGCGCATCCGCCATGATCACGCCGTTCATGGCGCCGGCGCTGGTGCCGCTGATGCCCTCGATCTCGATACGTGGATCCTCGAGCAGTCGATCCACCACGCCCCAGGTGTAGCCCCCGTGGGCACCGCCGCCTTGAAGCGCCAGATCCAGCGTCTTCACCGTCGCCATGTCGCCTTCCTCGCCGTGGTTCGTCCGGCTTTCAGCATGGCAGAAAAAAACGGGCGCGAAAGGATGTCCTTCAACGCAGCCGCGCTAGCGCGACGCCGCCAACTGGTAGGGAGCCTCCACGGGGCAGCGCGCGCGTGCCGAACTCGCCAGCCACTCGGCGTCCGGGTAGTAGGCGAACACATACTGGTTCTCCTTGAGGCTGTCGATCAGCGGGTAGGTGATGTCCTCGCGCACCGCCGGGCAGCCGTGGCTGCGCCCCAGCCGACCGGTCTGGGCGATGAACTCCTCGCTGACGTAGCTCGCCCCGTGGATCACGATGGCGCGATCGAAGGCCAGGTCGTTGACGTCGGCCTCAAGCCCATCCAGGCGCAGCGAGTAGCCGTTGCGCCCGTAGTAGCTGTTCATGGTGCGAAACAGCCCCAGGCTCGACTGGAAGCTTTCCGGGGTATTGGAGAAAAGGCGCGCCTCGGCGTCGCCGGAGCCCCGCCCGTGGGAGACCAGCTCCTTGAACAGCAGCCGGTTCTGGTGCAGGTCGAACACCCAAAGGCGCTCCTCGGTGGAGGGCAGCGAGTAGTCGATCACCGCCAGGCGCTCGGCGCCGGGGTCGGCGCAGGCGAGCGCCTGGGCGGCCATCGCCAGTGCCTGGGGGGTCGCCGACGGCGCCAGCAGCTGCAGTTGATGGTTGAGCGGAGAGACCCCGGGCGGCGCCGAGGCGCCGAGCTGCGACAGAAAACTCGACGGGGGAGCCGCATGGGCAAGAGGGGCCGGCAGCAGCGGAATCGCGAGCAGTAGACCGGTCAGAAAGCGCCATCGAAGCCACATGTGAGAAGACCTACTATAGTTAATTGTACGTGAAGAGGGGGGACGCAGGCCGGTCGCGGGCGAGCCCACCTTGCAAGAGGCAGCACCGAGCCGACCGACGACCTCGGCCATCAACGATAGTCAGTGCGCATGTTTATCTTTACCGGGTTGTCATGCGCCACCGCATAGTAACCCAGGGAGGGGTTATGAACGAGAATCTGCCGATCAAGAAATGGGCGATCAGCGCTGTCTTCACCCTGGCACTGATGCCGCTTCCCCAGGCGATCCAGCAGGCCCATGCCGATGCGCTGACGCAGCAGGCGCTGTCGCGCCAGATCGGTGCGACCGCCAGCGACGCCCTGCCCGTGGCGGAATTCTACCAACTACGCGATGGCGCGCTCGTCTGGCAGGATACAGCGCAGGTCGAAGCGCTGGCGAGCGCCCTCGAGGCGCTCGACGCGGATGGGCTCACGCCGAGCGACTACCGCGCCTCCAGCCTGCTGGACGAGTACCGGCGAAGCCGCCAGGCGGGAGGCGACGCCGAGGCGCGCTTCGACGTCGACGCCACCCGGCGCCTGCTGCTGGCGCTGGATCACCTGTCGCGCGGCAAGGTGGACCCGCAGAGTTTGAACACCCACTGGGACGGCGAGCGCCCGGCGCGCGGCTACAGCCTGATGCAAGTGCGCCACGCCCTGGAGCGCGGCGACGTCGAGGCCGCCTTCGAGGCGGCAAGACCCGCCACGCCCGCGTATCGCGAGCTGCGCCAGGCGCTGGTGGAGTACCGCGCGCTGGAGCGCCAAGGGGCCTCGGCGCGCTACCTGGAGGGGCGTAGCGAGTCGCTCAAGCCCGGCGATCGCGGCGATGACGTGGTGGTGCTGCGCGAGCGCCTGGCGCTGTGGGGGGAGGGCGGGCTCGTGGCGGCGGACGACGACGCCTATCCGATGATCGACGCCGTGGCACGCAGAGCCGCGACGTCGTCGGATTCGCGCTACTTCGACGCCGAGCTCGAAAGCGCGGTGAAGCGCTTCCAGCGCCGCCATCAGCTGCAGGCCGACGGGGTCGTCGGCAACAACACCCGCCTGGCGCTCAACGCCTCGATCCGCCAGCGCATCGATCAGCTTCGCATCAACCTCGAGCGGGCCCGCTGGATGGCGCCTTTCGAGAACGAGCGCTCGCGGGTGTGGGTAGATATCGCCGGCTACACGCTGCACTACGTTCGCCCGGACGGCCAGCAGTGGGACGCCCGCGTCGTGGTCGGCTCCCCGGGGCGCGCCACGCCCATCATTCACTCCTCCATCAGCCACCTCACCATCAATCCGAGCTGGACGATTCCGCCGACCATTCTGCGCGAGGACGTGTTGCCCCGCGTGAGAAGCGATGCAAGCTATCTTTCCCAGCGCAATATCCAGGTGGTCAGTCCCTCCGGCGAGCGCCTGGACCCGTCGAGCGTCGACTGGCAGCGCCCCGGCGGCGTCATGCTTCGCCAGGTGGCCGGCAGCGGCAACCCGCTGGGGCGCATAGTGGTGCGCTTTCCCAACAACGACATGATCTACCTGCACGACACACCGGCGCAGGGCGCCTTCGGGCGCAGCCAGCGGGCGCTGAGCTCGGGCTGCATTCGCGTGGAGGGCATCGGCGAACTCGCTCAGATGCTGCTGCGCGACAGCGGCAGTCAGCACCAGGTGAGCACATTGATGAGCCGCTCAGCGAGCGACCAGAACGTCAACCTGCCAAGGCGCATCCCGGTCATGCTGCATTACATGACCGCCTGGCCCAATGCGGCGGGCGAGGTGGAGTTCCGCGACGACATCTATCGCCACGACGCGGCG
>NZ_JAMZBD010000181.1:0-5951 GCF_024158685.1 Halomonas sp. 707D4
GCGCTGGATCCAGTCGCGCAGCAGCGCGTAGAGCTGGCGGGCCAGGGGCGTGGTGGTGCGCGGGCTTAGCCGAAGCGCCAGGGCGTCGATCATGGCATCGGTCGAAGTGAATGGCCGGCTCACTGGTTCCCTCGATATTCGCTGAAGTGGCTCTTATGAAGGAGCCACTATAGCGCGAGACTAAGAGGCCCCCAACGCTTTCCAAGGAGCCCCCCATGAAGACCCGAGCCGCCACCATGAGCGACCTGCCGGCGCTGACCGAACTGCTCGACGGCTATCGCCGGTTCTACGGCCAGCCGAGTAATCACCAGGCCGCCCGCGATTTCCTCGAACAGCGCTTCGGGCTGGGAGACTCGTTCATCCTGGTCAGCGAAGACGCGGCAGGTGAGCTCACCGGCTTCGTTCAGCTCTACCCGGGGCTTTCCACCGTGGGGCTCGACAGCCGCTGGACGTTGAACGACCTTTTCGTGCGGCCCCAGGCCCGTGGCCAGGGCACAGGGCGCGCGTTGATGCAGGCCGCCGCGCTGCTGGCCCGCGAGCACGGCGTGGCGCGCCTGGTACTGATGACTCAGACCGACAACGCCCCCGCCCAGGCGCTCTACGAATCACTGGGCTGGCAGCGCAACACCGCTTTCTACAGCTACCTGCTGGATATCGAATAAAGGAGTGATCCGATGACGTCTACTCTCTCTGCGGTACTCGCTTTCCCGCCAGCGGACCCCACCGCCATGGCCCAGGCGATGCAGGACAAGCTGAGCCTTTACACGGATGCCTGGGACCTGGCGCAGGACCTGGCCGCCGGTATCGAGGAGATCCTGGTGATCGACACGCGAAGCGTGGAGCACTACCGCGCGGGCCACATTCCAGGGGCGGTGAGCTTGGCGCACCGCGAGATGACGCCAGAGCGGCTCGCCACCCTCGACCCATCGAAGGTGTACGTTACCTACTGCGACGGCATCGGCTGCAACGGCTCGACCAAGGGCGCGTGGAAACTGGCGAGCGCAGGCTTCAGGGTAAAGGAGCTGCTGGGAGGGCTGGATTTCTGGCGTCGGGACGACCACCCGGTGCAAACCGGGGGCACACGTGGCTCGCTGTCCGGCGCGCCGGCAGCGAAGTGCGGATGCTGAACGATGTCTTGTACACAGGCCCGGCGGTGGCCGGGCCTGTGCATATCACGCTTGGCTGAGCTTGCGCGCGCGGTGCAGGTTTTCCATCGTATTGAGACAGGCGCTGGCGGCTTCGCGACCCTTGGTCACGAAGTGTTCGAAGTAGAAGCCGTGGTGGGTGGCGTGCTCGTGGAAGTGGTGCGGGGTGAGCACCACCGAGATCACCGGGACGTTGGTGTCGAGCTGGACGCGCATCATGCCGTCGATCACCGCGTGGGCGACGAAGTCGTGGCGGTAGATGCCGCCATCGACCACGAAGCCCGCGCCGACGATCGCGCCATAGCGGCCGCTCTCCGCCAGCACCTTGGCCTGAAGCGGGATTTCATAAGCGCCTGAGACGGTGAATACCTCCACCTGGTCGGCGCGCAGGCCATTTTTCTCCACTTCTTCGATGAAGGAGGTGTAGGCCTGGCCGACGATATCGCTGTGCCAATGCCCCTGGATGAAGGCGATGCACTGAGACGTGGTGTGGCTGGAAAGCGTCAACGGAAAGGTCTGATTCATGGTCATTCTCATGGATGATGGTTGCCTGAATCAGGGCATGCGGCGAGCAGGCGCGCACCCGGGCCTGGGGCCCGGCGTGCGCGCCCGCGCGGCCGTTCTCTTTCATCCGGACTGTCACCGTCGGCTTCGGAATCTCACCGAATCTGCTGACCTCCAGAACGTGACATGGCCTGGAGCGCTCGCGGGCTCGTGCCTTTCGGCCATCACCGCCGGTGGGGACTTTCACCCCGCCCTGAGAACTCGCTGCGTGCGAAACGCGGCCAGTGTACGTCGATTGTCGCAGCGTCGCCAGTCAGGCGGGCGAGCAGACGTCGAGCCACTCGGCGCCCACCAACGTCGCCAGGCGTTCCGGGGCGATGCGTACGGCGCTGTTGGGCGAACCCGCCGCCGGCAGCACCTCGTCGAAGCGCTTGAGCGATTCATCGCAGTAGATGGGGAGGGCCGTAGCGAGCCCGAAGGGGCAGACGCCGCCCACCGGATGGCTGGTCAGCTCCATCACCGTCGCCTCGTCGAGCATCTTCGCCTTGCCGTCGAAACGCTCGCGGACCTTGGCGTTGTCCAGGCGCGTATCGCCTGCCGCGACCACCAGAAAGGGCTGCTCGCCGACCTTCATCACCAGGGTCTTGGCGATCTGGCCGGGCTCGACGCCATGGGCCCTGGCGGCCAGCTCCACGGTCGCGGTGCTCTCCTCAAGCTCGATGATCTCGATGTCCGGGGCGTGCTCGGCCAGAAATCCCCGCGCGGTATCAATGCTCATGAAACGGCTCCTTGTCGTGAACCGTTTCAGGTTAAACCGCTTTCGGGATCTCAGCCAATCAAGGGGGGGAGCCTCAACGACAAAAAAGCCCCCGCTCGACGCGCGAGCGGGGGCAGGCATCACGTGTGACTCAGGGTCTTGCGCCCAGGGCGCTGGCCACTTCCTCGACCTGCAGGGCCAGGCTCTGCAGGCCGCCGCCGGAGAGGTACCAGAGCTCCGGCGAGAGCAGGGCGACGTCGACGTCGTCGGCGCCGGCCTCGGCAAGCTGCTGGCGCAGGGCATCGGCGTCGACGGGCGTTTCGCCGATGGCGGCGCTGCGGTCGATCACCAGCAGGCGCTGCGGGTCGATCTCGGCGATCGCTTCCGGCGAGAGCCGCGTGAAGCTGCGCGCACCGAAGGTTTCGGTCTCGACGCCCTCGGGCATCTTCTGCTTCTCCACACCCAGCACGTCGTGGATCACCGGATGCTCGTTGAGCGAGTAGCTGCCGTCGTTGTGCGTGACGACCAGCGTACGAGGGGCGTCAGCCAGCGCCTCGCGCTGGGTCTCGATCTCTTCGTGCAGCGTCTCGAGGGCGCTTTCGGCTTCCTCTTCGAGCCCGGCGTGCTCGCCGAGTGCGCGCACGTTGTCATCGAAGGCGGCGAGGTAGTCGTTGCCTGAAAGGCTCGCCTCGAACAGTGGCGCGATCTCCTCGAACTCCTCCTGCCACTCGCCCTGACGGCCGGTGTAGACGATCAGGCTCGGCTCGCTTTCCGCCAGCGCCTCGAGATCGGGGCTGCGCAGTCCGCCGAGATCGGCGTAGTCGTCGGTGTCGAAGCTTGCCAGGTAAGCGGGCAGGATCTGCTTGGGCAGCCCGACCACCTGGTCGCTCGCGCCCAGCGCGTGCAGGGTATCAAGGCTGCCCAGGTCAAATACGGCGAAGCGCTCCTGGGCGTGGGCGCTGGCGCTCATGGCGGTGACCAGCAGCGAGGAGGCGACGAGCGAGGCTTGCATTCCAATCTTCTTCATGCAGATCCTTCTATGAGAAAGTATTTTATATGAGATTAATTATCATATTAGGGTTGGTTAGGGATTGCCATGCTTTTCTCGCCACAAGACAGCTCGTTCTCGAAATCATATATGATATGTTATAGCGTAATTTTTAAGGTCGGCAGGTGTCGATCAACGATCACGATCCTTGAAGGGAGAACCCCGGTGGCCTCGGTACTTTTCGAACATATTGAAGCGCTTCACGGTGAGCGGCAGTGGGGCGACTTTCTGGATGCCGGCACCGGCGTCAACTCGATCAACTGGGTGAGTGGTCTTGCCACCGAGCGCTGGACGGCAGTGACCGGCGCCGGCGGCATGGCTCGAAGCGTCGAGCGCGCGGTGGAGGGCAAGAAGCGCGAGCAGGACCGACTGGTGCTGGGCAACTGGCAGGACCCGCATTTTCTTGCCGACGAGCGCTTCGACACGGTGCTGGCGGACTACCTGCTTGGCGCCATCGACGGCTTCGCCCCCTACTGGCAGGACGAGCTCTTCCCCAGGCTCTGCGCGCTGACCAAGAAGCGCCTGTACCTGGTCGGCCTCGAGCCCTACGTGCCCTTCGATGCCACCACCGCCGCCGGCAAGCTGGTGGTGGAGATCGGTCGGCTGCGCGATGCGTGCCTGTTGCTTGCCGGCGAGCGCACCTACCGGGAGTATCCGAGCGCCTGGGTCGCGCGCCAGCTCGACCGCGCCGGCTTCGAGGTCGTCGAGACCCAGCGCTTCCCGATCCGCTACGGCAAGAAGTTCGTCGAGGGGCAGATGAAGATGTGCCGTCAGCGCATGGCCACGGTGGCGGATCGCAAGCTGGCCCGGGCGATGCTCGAGCACGTCGAGGATCTGGAACGGCGGGCGCTTGCGCACATCGAGATCGACGGCGGGCTGAGCCACGGGGCGGACTACGTGATGGTGGCCGAGCCGAAAAGAAGCGGGAAGTGAAGAAGCAGCGATCCAAAGGTGGCGGAGGAGGGTGAGAGTCGAACTCACCAGGGGCTGCCTGGCAGCCCCTACGCGGAGTTGAAGTCCGGTCGTCCCACCGGGGAGCGATCCTCCTCCTTTTCGCTTGCCACCAGAGCCTAACCGCTTTCAGCCCCACATGCCAGGACGGCGAAGCTGGCGGGCATCGCGTACCCGGCGGGTGTAGCCCACCCGGTCGAAGAATTCGAGCTGGGCGATGGCGAGCTTGCGTCCCACCTGGGTGCGGTCCCGGTAGTCGGCGGCGCGCACGCAGCCGTGTTCCCGGGCGAGCGCCTCGATGATCTCGCCCAGGCGGGCCAGGGTCTCGGTGGGGTAGAAGTGATCCTTGCGCACCTGGAAAAGCCGGCCGAGCCGGGCGTTGGCGAACAGCACCTCGCGCACCCGAGGCTCGTCTAGCTGCCGGTCGGTTGCGATATCGCGCACCCGCGGCGGATCGAAGCGCTCGTCGAGCAGCGGCAGCAGCGCCTGTGAAAGCGTCTCCAGCGCCTCGTCCAGGCGCGCCTCGTGGGAAGGGCGCTTGATGAACGGGCCCTGGGCGATGACATGGCCGGCCGAGACCAGCGTGTCGAGCCACTCGCGGAACACGCCGACGTTCCACTTCGGCGCCACGACGCGGCGCAGGCGGTCGCGCTCCATGCCCACCTCGGCGGGCGCCTCCAGGTGATACTGGGCCAGCGCCTCGTCGAGCACGTCGGCCAGCGCGTCGAGATGCACGTAAGCGAAGGCGCGGTGCTCGGTGCCGGCGCGAATCAGCCTCAGGCCCCGGGCGCGGATCTGCTCCTCGAGGGCCTCGACCGAGCGGTTCAGGGTGGCGGAGAGCTCCACCAGGGAGAGGCCGTCGGGCTGGCGATCGGCGAGGGCTTCGAGCGTGGCGGCGAAGCCGTCCTGGCGTTCGCTGGCGCCGCCTTCGAGCGCTTGCTGCAGCGTCGTCAGGTACGCCAGCCGCGGCGGCCGGCGCGCACCGCGCCGGGGCGGGTAGGGGTCGAGCACGCCCCCGCCGCCGAGGGTCTCGTCGGCGCCTTGGGAGCGAATCACGAAGCGGTCGCCACAGCAGGCGTGCTGCGGGGCGTCCAGGGTCAGCTGGGCGAGCGCGCGGCCGCCGGGGGCGAGGGTGGGCGCCTCAAGCAGGCCGAGCCGGCCGGTCAGATGCGCCGCGCCCATGTGGATATGCACCGGCATCCAGTGCAGCGCGTCGCGGTCGAGCGTCGGCAGGAGGTTGAGCGCGACGTCGAGACGCTGGCTTCCGGGCAGCGGCGCCGGGGCGTCGATCAGCCAGTCGCCGCGCTTGATCTCGCGCTCGACGCCGGCGAGGTTGAGCGCGCAGCGATCTCCCCGGTGGGCGCGCTCGGCCTCGCGGTTCTGGCGGCGCAGTCCGCGCACGCGAACCCGCTCGCCCCGGGGCAGGAGCCACAGCGACTGGCCGCGCTCGACGGCCCCGTCGACCACCGTGCCGGTGACCACGAGTCCGGCGCCCTTCTTGGTGAACACCCGGTCGATGGCGTGACGAAAGCGCCCCGGGGCGCTT
>NZ_JAMZBD010000182.1:0-5942 GCF_024158685.1 Halomonas sp. 707D4
GCCGGCAAGGAGCACGGCGACGCCCGCCGATCGACGCTGGTCGAGCGAGCCGAGGCGAAGGCGCTTTCCGAGGTCGAACTTCTGGGCGCCGACCCGATCACCGTGGTGGTTTCCGAGAAGGGCTGGATTCGCGCCGCCAAGGGCCACGACATCGATCCCGCCGGGCTCTCCTTCAAGGCCGGCGACCGTTTCCTGCTCGCCGGGCGCGGCAAGACCAACCACCCGCTGGTGCTTCTGGACGATACCGGGCGTGCCTACACGCTCTCCGCCCATAACCTGCCCAGCGCCCGCGGCCAGGGCGAGCCGATCACCGGGCGGGTCAACGTCACCGCCGGTGCCCAGATGACCGGTCTCATGCTCGCCCCGCCGGCCCAGCGGTTCGTGCTGGCAAGCGACGGCGGCTACGGCTTTCTGGCAACGCTTGGTGATCTCACCGGCAAGAACAAGGCCGGCAAGGCGGTGCTGAGCCTGCCCAAGGGGTGCAGCGTGATGGCCCCGGTGGCGGTGCCGGAGGGCGAGGCGCTGTGGGTGGCGCTGGTCTCCAACGAAGGGCGGCTGTTGCTCTTCCCGGCAAGCGAGCTGCCGCAAATGAGCAAAGGCAAGGGCATCAAGATGCTCGACATTCCCGGGCCGAGAGCGGCGCGGCGCGAGGAGTTCGTGCGCGACATGACGGTGCTCGGGGAGCATGGCGAACTCATCGTTCATGCCGGCAAGCGCAAGCTCACCCTGAAGGCTGCCGATCTGGCATACTACCGCGGCGAACGCGGGCGGCGAGGCAGCAAGCTCCCGCGGGGTTTCCAGAAGGTGGATCGGCTTGAGGCAGGAGAGTAGGGCATGGCACGTAGCGAGAAACTGATGACCGTCCTGGCGCCGCGGCTGACGCCCGCCATCGAGTCCGAGCTCGGCGCCTTGATGGTGCAGTTCAACCTGCGCGAGCAGGGGTTCGAGCGTCTGGCGGATACCGCCCAAGGTGCTGCGCTCGACGTCATCGAATACAGGGTGGCCTGCGACGCGCAAGGCGGCGAGAGCTGCCCCTGGGAGGCGCTTCGCCACGCCGCGCTCGCCATCGGCGAGGCCCATCCCGTGGACATCGTGATCCAGGACACCGACGAGCGCGCCTACCGGCTGGTCTGCTTCGACATGGATTCGACCCTGATCAAGGCGGAAGTGATCGACGAGCTCGCCAAGCGCCATGGCGTGGGCGATGAGGTGATGGAGGTGACCGAGCGTGCCATGCGCGGCGAGCTCGATTTCAAGGCGAGCTTTCGCGAGCGCATGGCGAAACTCGAAGGGCTCGATGAGTCGGTACTCGAAGGCATCGCCTCCGAACTCGTGCTGATGGATGGTGCCCCGCGGCTGATGAAGAACCTGAAGCGCCTGGGCTATCGCACCGCGATCCTGTCCGGCGGTTTCACCTACTTCGCCCAGGCGCTGCAGCGGCGCCTCGGGTTCGACGAGGTGCACGCCAACGAGCTGGTGATCAGCGAAGGGCGCGTCACCGGTGAGACGTGTGACCCGATCGTCGATGCCGAGCGCAAGGCGACGCTATTGGCCGAGATCGCCGATCGCGAGGGCTTGTCACTTGCCCAGACCGTGGCGGTGGGCGACGGTGCGAACGACCTCAAGATGCTCGCCCGGGCGGGGCTCGGCGTTGCGTTTCGCGCCAAGCCCTTGGTGCGCGCCGAGGCGCGCCAGGCGCTCTCGACAGTGGGGCTCGACGGGGTGCTCTACCTGCTGGGCCACGCCGAGGCCGAGCTCGAAGGCTGAACGTCTACAGCCATCCTGACGCAAAAGCGGCGCTCCTGGCGCCGCTTTTGCGTTCTCGAGGGCTCAGCCGTGGCCCTTGTCCGGGTGCGGCACCGGCTTCTTGCCGACCTCCTCGTCGCGCAGCTCGAAGGGCACGCCGCCGGTCTTCTGGGCGTGCCTCACGCGCAGGTGCAGGCCGGACTTGGCCAGCAGGTGAGCGCTGACCGGCGCGGTGATGAACAGAAACAGCGTGATCAAGAGCTCCTGGATGTCGATATGACCATCCATGCTCCAGAAGTAGCCCATCGAGGCGATCAGCATGCAGCCGATGCCCAGCGTGGAGGCCTTGGTGGGGCCGTGCAGGCGCATGAAGAAATCACGCAGGTGAGCCATGCCCAGTGATCCGATGAACACGAACACGCCGCCGGTGAGCAGCATGAGCGAGATGAGAGCCTCGACTAGAAAGGGCATGGGCGGCCTCCTTGGCGCTGGGTCGTGGATGTCATTCGATGATGTCTCCCCGCAGGATGTACTTGCACACCGCCACCGTACTGATGAAACCGAGCATGGCGATCAGCAGCGCCGACTCGAAGTAGGTCTTGCTGTCGAGCCATAGCCCCAGCAGCACGATCAGCGCGATGGAGTTGACGTACATGGTGTCCAGCGCCAGTACCCGGTCGGGCAGATCCGGCCCCACGATCAGCCGGAACAGGTTCATCAAAAGCGCCAGTACCACCAGCGTGAGGGTGAGATAAAGAGCCACGCTCAGCATTCGTAGATCTCCTTGAGGGGACGTTCGTAGCGCTCGCGAATCTCCTCGATCAGTGCCTGTTCGTCCTCCACGTCCAGCGCGTGGATCAGAAGCGACTTGCCATCGAGGCGCAGGTTGGCCGATACCGTGCCCGGGGTCAGGCTGATGGTGCTGGCCAGCAGTGTGATGGTGAAGCGCTCCTCGAGCATCAAGGGGTACTCGATGAAGTGCGGCTTCAAGCGCTTCCATGGGTTGGCCACCAGGCGCGCCACCTCGAAGTTGGCCACCACGATGTCCTTGAGCACGCGCAGGATGAAGCGCACCAGCACCCAGGGCTTCTTGATGCGCAGCTTGGTGTCCCAGAAGCGGAAGGTGACCAGCGGAATGATGATCGCCAGCACCCCGCCGAGCAGTATCTGTCCCGGGGCGTAGCTGCGCGCCATCAAAAGCCACACGAACAGCAGCAGAAGCGACAGGACTGGCGTGGGCAGCCAGCGACGCGGCGTGATCATAAGCTACCTCGCGCGTTGGAGAGAAGGGTATCGGTCAGGCGCTCGGGATGAGCGAGCTGCTCGGCGGTCGCCTGGGTGTAGCTGCTCACCGGCTGGGCGAAGGCCACCAGCAGCGGGGCGGCGCTCAACAGCCACACCACGCCGAACCACTGACACCTTGAAAGTGCCGCGCCGCCGGGGCTGCCGTAGTGGCTGCGCCAGAAAAGCGTCGACCCGGCCCGGGAAAGCGCAATCAGCGAAGCGAGGCTCGCGATCAACAGCGTCGGCCAGAGCCACAGCCGCTGCACGTCGTCGGCCGAGTTGAGCACCAGCGCCTTGCCCAGCGCCCCGGAGAGCGGCGGCACGCCCACCACGGCCACGGCGCCGATGAAGAACGCAAGCCCCAGCGCCTTGCCCTGCACCAGTGGCCGCGCCTTGACCAGGCGCGTACCCGCCTTGCCGCGCTGGGCACCAATCATCTCCGCCAGCAGGAAGAGCCCGCCGGTGATCAGGGTCGTGTGGATCAGGTAGTAGAGCAGCGCCGAAGCGGCCGATTCGCTGCGCATGCCGGCGCTTGCCAGAAGCGTACCCACCGACAGCAGCACCAGGTAGGCGATGAGCTGGCGAAGGTCGCGCGAGGCGAGAATGCCCACCGCCGAAGCGGCGAGCGTGGCAAGACCGAGCCACCACACAAAGGCCTGCTCGAGGGCGGCAAGCGCTCCGGCGCTTTCACCGAAGATCAGTAGATAGACGCGCAGGATGGCGTAGATACCCACCTTGGTCATGATCGCGAACAGCGCTGCCACCGGTGCCGGGGCGGCAGCGTAGGCCCGCGGCAGCCAGAAGTAGAGCGGCAGCATCGCCGATTTCAGCCCGAACACTACCAGCAGGATCAAGCCGCCGGCGGTCACCAGCCCCTGGCGCTCGGCGGGAAGCTCCGCCACGCGAATCGCCATGTCCGCCATGTTGAGCGTGCCGGTCGCGCCATACAGGATGCCTGCCGCGATCAGAAACAGCGATGACCCCGCCAGGTTGAGCACCACGTAGTAGACGCCGGACTGGATGCGCGCCTTGCCGCCGCCGTGCAGCAAGAGCGCATAGGAGGCGAGCAGCAGCACCTCGAAGAACACGAACAGGTTGAACAGGTCACCGGTCAGAAAGGCGCCGTTGATGCCCAGGAGCTGCCACTGGAAAAGCCCGTGGAAGTTGCTGCCCTTTTCATCGTCGCCGGCGCAGGCGAACACCACCGCGCCCAGGGCGAGCACGGCGGTGATCAGCAGCATCAGGGCGGAGAGGCGATCCAGCACCAGCACGATGCCGAAGGGCGGCTGCCAGTCGCCCAGCGCGTAGTAGAGGATCTCGCCCTCGGCGGCGCGACTGATCAGCGCGATGGCGGCCGCCAGGCTCAGCAGCGTGGCCACCACGCTCACCGCGCGTTTGAAGCGCACCAGCCCCTGGCGCTGGTAGAGCAGAATGATGCCCGCGACCAACGGCACCACGATGGGAAAAACGACGAGATGTTGCATCATTCGCGGTCTTCCTTCTTGCCGTCGACCTGGTCATTGCCCAGCTCGCTTCGCGCACGCATGGCCAGGATCACCACGAACGCCGTCATGGCAAAGCCGATGACGATGGCGGTGAGCACCAGCGCCTGGGGCAAGGGGTCGGCGTAGACGCCATGGCCATCGTCGTGGATGACCGCCGCGCCGTCGGTGGTGAGTCCGCCCATCGAGAACAAAAACAGGTTCACCGCGTAGGAGAGAAGCGTCAGCCCCACTACCACCGAGAAGGTGCGTCCTCGAAGCGTGAGATAGAGCCCGCAGGCGCTGAGCACGCCGGTGGTCACTGCGTAGAGGGTTTCCATGTCAGGGAGTCTCCTTGTTCGGTGCCGGGGCGTTGGGGTCGTCCTTGGGGGCATCCGCCACCGGACGGTGGGCGGTGGTCACCTTGCCCAGGTTGGCCAGAATCATCAGCGTGGCGCCGACCACGGCGAGATATACCCCGAGATCGAACAGCAGGGCCGTGGCCAGCTCGAACTTGCCGACCACCGGCAGGCTGAAGTAGCCGAACGCCGAGGTGAGAAACGGATGACCGAAGAGCCAGCTGCCGAGCCCGGTCAGCGTGGCGACGGCCACGCCCACCACGGCCACCGGCTGGAAGGGAAAGTCCAGTCGGCTTTGAGCCCATTCGACGCCCCGCGCCATGTAGAGAAGGATCAGGGCCACGGCGGTGATCAGCCAGGCGATGAAGCCGCCGCCGGGTTCGTTGTGCCCGCGCAGGAAGATGAACGCCGAGACCAGCAGCGCCAGCGGCAGCAGCGCCAGCGATATCGAGGTCAGAATCGCCGGGTAGCGATCCGGCGACCACACGCGGCCTTCGCTGTCGCTATGCGGAATGAACAGCCGCAGCCGGTTCAGAAGCTTGAAGATGGCAAGCCCGGCCAGGGCCAGCACGGTGATCTCGCCGAGCGTATCGAAGCCACGGAAATCCACCAGGATGACGTTGACCACGTTGTGGCCGCCGCCGCCGGGGATGCTGTTCTCCATGAAGAACTGAGAGATCGACAGCGTTTCGCGGGTCATCACCGCGTAGTTGAGGCTGGCGACGACCAGACCCACGCCGCCAGCCAGGAAGACATCGCGCAGGTTGCGCTTGCCGCTCGATTCAGGCGGTGTCTTCTGGGGCAAAAAGAACAGCGCCAGCATCAGGAGGATCATGGTGACCACTTCCACCGACAGCTGGGTCAGCGCCAGATCCGGCGCCGAGAAGCGCGCGAAGGTCAGCGCCACGAACAGCCCCACTACCGAGAGCATCAGAAGCGAGGTCAGCCGGTAACGGTGGGTGATCGCCGTCGCGAGCCCGCCGAAAATCAGCATCACCGCGCCGAACAGCACGATGCCATCCACCGGCTGATTGCCGCGCGAGCCGGTCAGCGTCTCGATCTGAGTGAGCCC
>NZ_JAMZBD010000183.1:0-5893 GCF_024158685.1 Halomonas sp. 707D4
GAGGCGTCCTGGGGGCTCGGGGTGCCGGTGGTGGTGCTCGGCGGTATCTATCTCGGCGTCTTCACGCCCACCGAAGCCGCCGCCGTCTCGGTGGTCTATGCGCTGCTGGTCTCGGCGCTGATCTACCGCGAGAAGAGCCTCAAGGAGCTTTTCCTCAGCATGGTGGAGGCGGCGACCACCACCGCCCAGGTGATGATCATTCTGGCGGCCGCCTCGGTGCTGGCCTGGTTTCTGACCAGCAACGGCCTGGCCACCCAGCTTGCCAACGCCATCCTGTCGCTTTCCGAGAACCCCTACCACATCTTCTTGCTGATCAACGTCACGGTGCTGATCGCCGGCATGTTCCTGGATGCCTCCTCGATCATGGTGATCCTCGCGCCGCTGTTCTACACGGTGGGACTGCGAGTGGGGATCGACCCGGTCCATCTGGGTGCCGTACTCACCGTCAACGGCGCGATCGGCATGTTCACCCCGCCTTTCGGGCTCAACCTGTTCGTGGCGGGCACGCTCAAGGGTGTCGACTACGTCCAGGCGGTGCGCGGCGCGCTGCCTTTCATCGCGATCGCCCTGTTCGCCCTGATGCTGCTGACCTACGTTCCGGCGATCAGCATGTGGCTGCCCAACGCGGTTTACGGCTAGTCCGCCAGCACAAGGAGTTGCAACTTGGTCTTTTCGACGCGAAATGATTCACCGGCGCTGGCCCACTCCTTCGAGGGCGTGGTGACCAGCCCGCACACGCTGGCCACCGACGCGGGGCGCGAAGTGTTGCGCCGGGGTGGCAACGCGGTGGAGGCCGCGATCGCCATGGGGGCGTGTCTTGGCGTCACCTACCCGCACTTCACCGGGCTCGGCGGCGACGCCTTCATGATCATCGCCGATGCCGACGGCGGCGTGCGAACGCTCTCGGGCATCGGCCAGGCGCCGAAGGCCCGGCTCGATCTTTCCGGCACCTTGCCGGCCCGGGGGGCGGGCTCCCTGCTGACCACCGCCGCCACCGTGGATACCTGGGGCCAGGCCCACGAGATTTCGCGCCGCCAGTGCGGCGGCACGATGAGCTGGCAGGCGCTGCTGGAGCCGGCCATCGCGCTGGCTCGCGACGGTTTCGAGGTCAGCCCGTCGCAGCGCTTCTGGCTCGATTTTCGCCGCGACGAGATGGCAGAGCTGCCCGGCGTGCGCGCGCTCTTCATGCCCGACGGCCGACTGCCGCAAGAGGGCGATACCCTGCGCCAGCCACGGCTTGCCGCCTCCCTCGAGGCGATCGCCACGCGCGGCCACCGGGAGTTCTACGAGGGCGAACTCGGCGCGCGTATCGCCAAAGGGCTCGCGGAAGCCGGTTCGCCGCTCACCGCAGTGGACCTGGCGGCCACCCGGGCGCGCATCGAGGCGCCGCTGTCGGTGGCCTACCGGGGCGGGGTGCTTCTCGCCCATCGTCCGCCCACCCAGGGCATGACGACCCTCGAGATCATGGGCATCCTCGAGCGCTTCGACCTAAGCGGCATCGAGGAGGGGAGTGCCGACTACTACCATCTGCTGGTCGAGGCGGTGAAGCGCGCCTTCCTTGATCGCAACGCGCACCTGGCCGACCCGGATTTCGCCTCGGTGCCCGTCGAGCGGCTGCTGGGCACCGCGCACCTCGACGCCCAGGCGGCGCACATCGACCCGGCCCGGGCGCTTGACTGGCCGCCTCCTTACCAGCACGGCGATACGGTCTACCTTGCGGCGGCGGACCGGTTCGGCAACGCCGTCTCGATGCTGCAGACGATCTACTACGATTGGGGCAGCGGCGTTACGGCCGGCGATACCGGCATCCTGTGGCACAACCGCGGGGCGGCGTTCAGCCTCGACCCCAACCACCCCAACGTGCTGGCGCCGGGCAAGCGGCCCTTTCACACCTTGAACCCGGGCATGTACCGGGTGAACGGCAAGCCGCGCCTGCTGTACGGCACCCAGGGCGCCGACGGCCAGCCGCAGACCTTGGCGGCGGTGCTCACTCGCTTGATAGACTACGGGCTGGACCCGCTCAGCGCGCTCAAGGCACCGCGCTTTCTATTGGGGCGTACCTTCTCCGATGGCCGCGATACCCTGAAGCTCGAAGAGGATGCTGGGGCCGAGGTCGTCGCCGAGCTGGCCCGGCGCGGCCACCAGGTGAGCCTGCTGTCCGCGCAAAGCGCGTTGGCGGGCCACCCCGGGGCGGTGCTCCTCCACCCGGAGAAGGGGGCCTTCGCCGCCCACGACCCGCGAAGCGACGGTATCGCACTGGGCCTCTAGGGCCAGCAAAAAGGAGGAATGGATGAGCCCGAACGAGACGACGAGCCCTCGGCGCCGCGACGCCCGGGAAACCCGCGAGCGCCTCTTGCAGGCCGCCACGCGGGAGTTCTGTGAGTATGGCTACGATGGCGCCCGCATGCAGCGCATCGTGGCCGGCGCCGAGTGCAACGTGCGCATGGCCTATCACTACTTCACCGACAAGGAGGGGTTGTATCTCGCCGTGCTCGAGCGGGTCTACGAGGAGCTTCGCACCAAGGAGCAGGCGCTCAACCTGGGCGGGCTCGAGCCGGTCGCGGGCATGCGCGCGCTGGTCGAGTTCACCTTCGATCACATGGCCGGGCACCCGGAGTTCACCAGTCTCGTGCGCAACGAGAATCTATTGGGCGGGCGCATGCTGCGCAAGTCCAGCCGGGTGGTTCAGCAGACCACGCCGCTGCTGGGCATGATTCGCGAGACGCTGGCGCGCGGCGAGGCCGCCGGGGAGTTCCGCGCCGACGTGGACCCCACCCAGCTTTACCTCTCGATTCTTTCGCTTTCGATCACTCACATCAACCAGCGCGACACCCTCTCGATCATTTTCGACGAGGATCTGGCGGCGCCCGCCTGGCTCGCAGAGCGCCGCGCCCACGCGGTGGACGTGATCCTTTCCTACCTTTGCATCGTCTCCTGCGATTAAAGCGATGGCGCCCGCCGCGCGACCATGAGCTTGCTGGCGGTGCGCACCGTGATCATGATGGCGCTTGCCGCCACCACCATCAGAAACACACCGAGCGCCAGCATGGCCTGGAAGCCGAACAGGTCGAACAGCAAGAGCCCCGCGATACATCCGCTCAGAAACGAGAAGATCGTGGTCAAGTGGGTATGCAACTGCTTGCGGGAAAGGTACCGCTCCTGAGCCTTGCCACGAGAAAAGAATGACGAGACGAACGAGCCCAGCGCGATGCCCGCATCGGTTAGGGTGCCGGTCACGTGGGTGGCGCGCACTCGCCCGTTGGAGAGCTGGGTCGAGGTCGAGTTGTGTACCCCCATTAGAAAGCCCAGGGCCAGCAGCACCTCGGAATTGAAACGTGGGGAGTACATCAGGATCTCGAACAAAGAGATGCCCACCAAGGCCACTCCTTCCGCCAGCAGGATCAGACAGAAGATGGTACGGATCTTTTCGCCCAGTACCACGGTTATTCGGGCCAGCATTCCACCGGTCACGAAGGCCAGCAAAAGCAACGCCAGAAACACAAAGCCGAAGGTATCGGCACTGACCACTTCGTCGGAGATCTGCGAGACGTTGCCGCTCATGTGGGAGGGCAGAAAACCGAAAGCCCCCAGGGCCATGGCATTGAGCACCCCGGCGGCAGTGGCCAGCACCAGCGCCAGGCAGCGGTCTTCGGTATGGGATCGAGCCTTCTTCCTTTTGATCAGCAAAATACGTCTCCAGCGTCCATGTCGGGTCGATACTTGGGATACCCCAAGAGAAGAATAGTTCTCATCTAATGCAGGGATCAATGGAGGATTGTTCGAGCCGGCCTGTCATCGCCAATAAAAAAAGCCCTTTCACCAGGAAAGGGCTTTTTCATTCAAAAGAGGAATCGCTGGCTTACAACCCGGCGTGAAGCGACAGCGGTGTCTTGTGGGCTTCCTGACGAGCGTCGAGGCCAATCATTTCGTCGTAGGGCACTTGCTGTACCAGAAACAGGGGAAGGGCTTCGAAGCCGCCAGCATCGATCAGCATCTTTCGTGCCTCCCCCAATGACTGGGGCCGAAGGGGCTGACCGTGTTCGTCCTCGAGAACCTCCTCCTCGCCACTTTGGGTCAACACCCGCAGAACGAACACATCTCCCTCGTGGGACTCGATATGCAGCTCCTTGATGGCGGATTGGCCCGTCAGCTGTTTGAACCGATCAAATTTCATGACGCTCTCCCGGCTAGGCCTTTTTGATCTCGGTATGAAGTTTCAGCACCCGACTGCCGTCTTCCTGCTTGATCAGGTAGGCCGGGTTCTTCTCGCTCCCCTTGCGCGTCACTTCGCTGCCCTGAAGCTTGCGCGTGACCTCCTCATGGTATTTCTTGGTGACCTGGCCCTTGGCCCAATTGTCTCCCCACTTCCATTTCACCCATTCGCGCTGCTTGAAATCCGCCATCGTCACTCTCCTGTACAGTTATTTTACAATAATTGTACATGAGGCGCGTTTTGGCAATGAGTGCCCCCATGAATACGACAAGGCCGCTCGCCCGAGGGGCGAACGGCCTTGTCGCGAGCAAAAGGCCGAGGCTTACATCGCCTCCAGCCCCTCCACGATGAACACCCGGTAGTCGGCGCCCTGGAAGCGGTGGCGACGCGCATCCTGGTAGGCGTCGCTCTGGTACCAGGCGCGGGCGGCGGCCATGTCGTCAAAGCGCAGGATCACCGCGCCCTCCATGTCACTTCCCTCGAGCACTTCGAAATCGCCGTAGAAGGCGAGAGGCTCTGGGTCGTGGCCTTCGCGGGCGGCCTTGGCCTTGGCACCGTACTGCGCCAGTTCGTCGGCGTCGTGGGTACGTTCGCGGGTCAGTACGACGTAAGCGGGCATTCCATTCTCCTTGGGGTGGTCATCAGGAAAGACGTTTCAGCAGCGCCTGGGCAGTCGCCTCGGAAGAGCCCGGGTTCTGGCCGGTGATCAAGAGACCGTCCTCCACCACGTAGGCACTCCAGTCATCGCCCTTCGAGTACTCGCCGCCTTGCTCCTTGAGCATGTCCTCGACCAGAAACGGTACCACGTTCACGAGCCCCACGGCGTCTTCTTCGCTGTTGCTGAAGCCGGTGACCTTGCGACCGGCGACCAGGGGCTTGCCGCCTTCACCTCTCACGTGGCGCAGCACGCCCGGCGCATGGCACACCGCCGCGACCGGTTTGCCGGCGGCTAGGGCGTCCTCGATCAGGCGCACCGAAGTGGCGCTTTCGGCCAGATCCCACAGCGGGCCGTGGCCGCCGGGGTAGAAGATGGCATCGAAGTCATCGAGGTCGACGTCGTCGAGCTTGCGGGTGTGGGCCAGCGCGTGCTGGGCGTCGAGATCCTGCTTGAACCGGTTGGTGGCTTCGGTCTGGGCATCCGGGGCGTCGCTCGACGGGTCCAGCGGCGGCTGGCCGCCAGCGGGAGAGGCCAGGGTCAGCGCGGCGCCGGCATCGAGGAAGGCGTAGTAGGGTGCGGCCAGCTCCTCGAGCCAGAAACCGGTCTTCTTGCCGGTGTCGCCCAGCTTATCGTGGGAAGTCACGACGACGAGAATGTTCATAATGGGTTCCTCTTTTCAGTGGGTTTGGGCGTCACTAGAGCGTAGGTGGCTTTGCAAGCGCCATCCAGCGCCGCCCGGGCGTTTCAGGGACGAACCGCGGGCTCGGCGATCGCCGTCATGGCCGCGAGCCTAGATCAAAATAGACTGGTCGTCTATATGCGGATGCAGTCGATGAGCATCACGCCGACCTTGGCCAGTCACCGCCCAGCGGCGCACCGAACGGGTCGCGTTCGGGGGTGGGTACCCGGGCAATTCGCGCCTCAACCGTCGGCATCCTCGCCGGGTCGCCGCGCTCGAGATCCGGCTGCTGGCCCGTCGGGTAAGCGCCGACCATGCAGAAGTCGCCTTCATCCGAGAGGCA
>NZ_JAMZBD010000184.1:0-5867 GCF_024158685.1 Halomonas sp. 707D4
GCCACGGGCTGGTCGATCGTCCGGCGAAGCTCCTCGGGAAGCGTGAGGTTCATGCCCAGGCCGATCACCACCTCGCAGGGCCCGGCGGCGTCGCCGGTCACCTCGATCAGGATACCGGCGAGCTTGCCGAGCTCGCCGCCCGCAAGCGGCAGCAGGATATCGTTGGGCCACTTGAGCGCTGGTGCCGCGCCGTGGCGCTCGAGCACCTGGGCCACCACCACGCCGACCGCCAGGCTCAAGCCCTCGAGGGAGGCGACACCGGCATCGAAGCGCCAGCCAAGCGACAATAGAAGCCCCTGCCCCCAGGCGGTGCTCCACGCCCGGCCGCGCCGGCCGCGCCCGGCGCTCTGGCGCTCGACCAGGCACGCCTCGCCGTGACCGGCGCCCTGGGTGAAGCGCCCACGCAGGAATTCGTTGCTCGAGTCGAGCTGGTCCTCGACGAACAGACGGGCAAGCAGATGGCGCGCCTCGGCGGGCAGCCCCGCGACCACGCGCTGCCCGCTCAGGGGCTCGAGCGAATGCGCCAGCCGGTAGCCGCGTCCTTTCACGGCGATCAGTTCCACGCCCATGGCGTCGAGCTTCTTCAGCTGTTTCCAGACGGCGGCGCGGGAGACGCCCAGCGCCTCGCCCAGGGCCTCGCCGGAATGGACCTCGCCATCGCTCAACAAACGCATCAGGTTACCGATGGTCATGTCCTTGCCCCAGTTGGGAAAACGCCTATCTTACCGGATGCGTCATCACGGCGAAAACTGCCGCCTTTGGGTTATTGACTTGATCCTTTGTTTAAGACAGCGCTGGTAGTCGGCCTACCCCAGACCCTATAATGCCGCCCTATTTTTCCAGCAGGATCGCGTCGTGATCGAGAATCTTCGTAACATTGCCATTATCGCCCACGTTGACCACGGTAAGACTACCCTGGTCGACAAGCTGCTCAGCCAGTCCGGCACCCTCGACCGCAAGGCCGAAGGCCAGGAGCGGATCATGGACTCCAATGACCAGGAGAAGGAGCGCGGCATCACCATCCTGGCCAAGAACACCGCGATCCAGTGGCAGGATGGCAAGGGCACGAACTACCACATCAACATCGTCGACACCCCCGGGCACGCCGACTTCGGCGGCGAGGTCGAGCGCGTCATGTCGATGGTCGACTCGGTCCTTTTGCTGGTCGACGCCGTCGACGGCCCGATGCCGCAGACCCGCTTCGTGACACAGAAGGCGTTCGCCCAGGGCTTGAAGCCGATCGTCGTGGTCAACAAGATCGACCGCCCCGGCGCGCGCCCGGACTGGGTCATCGACCAGATCTTCGATCTGTTCGACAACCTCGGCGCGTCCGATGAGCAGCTCGACTTCCCGATCATCTACTGCTCGGCGCTCAACGGCATCGCCGGCATGGAGCCGGACGCCCTCGAAGAGAACATGAACCCGATGTTCCAGGCGATCGTCGACATCGTCGAGCCCCCGGCGGTCGAGATCGACGGCCCGTTCCAGATGCAGATCTCGGCGCTGGACTACAACAGCTACGTCGGCGTCATCGGCCTTGGCCGCATCAAGCGCGGCAGCGTCAAGCCCAACCAGCAGATCAGCGTGATCACCAAGGAAGGCAAGACCCGCAAGGGCAAGGTCGGCCAGGTGATGACCCACATGGGCCTGGAGCGCGTGCAGACCGATGAAGCTACCGCCGGCGACATCGTCTGCATCACCGGTATCGAGGATCTGGCGATCTCCGACACCCTGTGCGACGTCAACACCCCCGAGGCGCTGCCGCCGCTGACCGTGGACGAGCCGACCGTCTCCATGACCTTCCAGGTCAACGACTCGCCGTTCGCCGGCAAGGACGGCAAGTTCGTCACCAGCCGCAACATCAAGGATCGCCTGGACCAGGAGCTGATCCACAACGTGGCGCTGCGCGTCGAACAGGGCGAGACGCCGGAGAAGTTCAAGGTGTCCGGACGTGGCGAGCTGCACCTGTCTGTGCTGATCGAGACCATGCGTCGCGAAGGCTTCGAGCTGGCCGTGGGTCGTCCCGAGGTCATCATCAAGGAGATCGACGGCGTCAAGCAGGAGCCCTACGAAGAGGTCATCATCGACTGTGAAGAGCAGCACCAGGGCTCGATCATGGAAGAGCTCGGCTACCGCAAGGGCGAGATGACCAACATGAACCCGGACGGCAAGGGCCGTGTTCGCCTGGACTTCATCATCCCCGCGCGCGGCCTGATCGGCTTCCGTGGTCAATTCCTGACCCTGACCTCCGGCACCGGCATCCTGACCAGCCGCTTCGACCACTACGGCCCGCTCAAGCCCGATGCGTCCATCGAGCGTCGCAACGGCGTCATGGTCTCGATGGTCGACGGCAAGGCCCTGGCCTACGCGCTCTACACCCTGCAGGAGCGCGGCAAGCTGATCATCGACCACGGCACCGAGGTGTACGAAGGCATGCTGGTCGGCATCCACAGCCGCGCCAACGACCTGGTGGTCAACCCGACCAAGGGCAAGAAGCTTGACAACATGCGCGCCTCGGGCAACGACGAGAACATCGTGCTGACGCCGCCGGTCAAGTTCACCCTGGAACAGGCGATCGAGTTCCTCGACTCCGACGAGCTGGTCGAGGTCACGCCGAACTTCATCCGCCTGCGCAAGAAGCTTCTGAAGGAAAACGAGCGCAAGCGCTCCTCCAAGAAGTAAGCGCTCGCCGCGATGACCCGAAAGCCCGCCTCGTGCGGGCTTTTTCGTGTCCGGCGCGTATATGGCCTGCGGTAAAGCCTTTCGTTGTGCCGGGATTAACGCAGCCTAAACGCTAGGGGGCTGGAAAGCGCGCGCATTCTGGCGCACAGTGAAAAGCAGATCGCGCCGCGACGCACGACCCGCCAAGAATTCATACAAACGTTTGGCTCGTGCCACTTGGCGCCGCGTGATCAACAATAATAGCCAACCCCGGGTCGGGCGCCTGCCCTGCTCGTACGAGGAATGCATGACTCCCATCATCGAAGTACAGCGCGTCAACAAGGCGTTTGGCGGGCTCAAGGTCATCAACGACTGCTCGATCCAGGTCGAGAAGGGCTCGATCACCGGCATGATCGGCCCCAACGGCGCCGGCAAGTCGACGCTGTTCAACCTGATCGCCGGCGCCCTCACCCCGGACAGCGGCCATATCCTGCTCGACGGCGAGGAGATCACCGCCCTCCCCGCCGACGCGCGCTTCCACAAGGGGCTGTTGCGCACCTTCCAGATCGCTCACGAGTTCGGCCAGATGAGTGCGCTCGAGAACCTGATGATGGTGCCGCCACGCCAGGCCGGCGAGCGCCTGTTCGACACCTGGTTCAAGCCGGGGCTTGTGCGCCGCGAGGAAGACGAGGTGCGCCGCCGGGCGCTGGAGGTGATCGACTTCGTCGGCCTGCACCACGTGCGTAATGAGCTGGCGGGCAATCTCTCCGGCGGCCAGAAGAAACTTCTGGAGCTTGGCCGCACCATGATGACCGACGCCAAGGTGGTACTGCTCGACGAGATCGCCGCCGGGGTCAACCGCACGCTCCTGGGCGATCTGATGGGCAACATCGAGCGGCTGAATCGCGAGATGGGCTACACCTTCCTGGTCATCGAGCACGACATGGAGATGATCGCCAGGTTGTGCGACCCGGTGATCGTGCTCGCCCAGGGCAGTGTGATGGTCGAGGGCTCCATCGACGAGATCCAGCGCAATCCCGAGGTGATCGAGGCCTACTTCGGCAGCGACGCCGCCTGACGCGGCGGCATCACCCATAACAACACCGATCATTTCACGAGACACCGATACCATGACGAGCGATACGTCACCCAAGGCCGGTCCCCCCGGCGCCACGCCGCTTTTGTGCGCGCGGGACGTGCACGGCGGCTACGGCGGCATGAACATATTGAATGGGGTCGAGATGACGCTTCACGCCGATGAAGTCGGCGTCATCGTCGGCCCCAACGGCGCCGGCAAGTCCACCATGCTGAAGGCCGTGTTCGGCCTTCTGAACGTGAGCCAGGGCGAGATCCTGCTCAATGGCGAGCCGATCCACAACCTAGCGCCGAACCAGCTGGTCAAGCGCGGCATGGGCTTCGTCCCCCAGGAGAAGAACGTCTTCCCGAGCCTCTCGGTGAAGGAGAACCTGGAGATGGGTGCGTACCTGAAGCCGCACAACGTCAAGCGCATGCTCGAGCAGGTGTATGAGTTCTTCCCGCCGCTCAAGGAGAAGCGCCACCAGAGTGCCGGCGAGCTCTCCGGCGGTCAGCGCCAGATGGTCGCCATGGGCCGCGCGCTGATGGCCGAGCCGACGCTCTTGCTGCTCGACGAGCCCACTGCCGGGCTCTCGCCGCTCTACATGAACGAGATCTTCGACCGGGTGAAGAAGATCAACGCCGCCGGCGTCGGCATCCTGATGGTCGAGCAGAACGCCAAGCAAGCGCTCGCCATCGCCGACAAGGGCTTCGTGCTGGCCGCCGGCCAGAACCGTTTCACCGATACGGGCGCGGCGCTGCTCGCCGACCCGGACGTCGCCAGAAGCTTTCTGGGCGGCTAGCCCGGGGGAGAAATTCGTGAACGAACTGGTCTTTTTCATCAACAACGTCGTGATCGCCGGCAGCGTCACCGGCTCGATCTACGCCATCGGTGCGATCGGCGTGACGCTGATCTTCAGCATCATGCGCTTCGCCCACTTCGCCCATGCCGACATGATGACCTTCGGCGCCTTCATGGTGCTGCTGCTCACCACGGCGTTCCCCGCCGCCGGCGCGGCAATCGGCGTGCCGACCGCGCTGATCATGCTGCCGCTGGCGATGGTGCTGACCGCGCTTCTGGCCGTGGGTATCGACAAGGCGTTCTACAAGCCGCTGCGCGCCTTCGGCGTCAAGCCGATCGTCATGGTGATCGGCTCTCTCGGCGTCACCCTGATGCTCCAGGGCTTGATTCGCCTGTTCGCCGGTACCGGCGGCCAGAGCCTCTACGTGGGTGATCGCAAGGAGATCTTTCGCCTCGGCCTGCCTTTCGAAGGGGCGCGGGCGCCGATCGTGGTCACCGAGCCGCAGCTCTATCTGTTCGTGATCACGGTCGTGGCGGTCGTGGCGCTGGCGCTGTTTCTCAACCGCTCGCGCCTTGGCAAGGCGATGCGCGCGATGTCCGACAACCCGGAGCTCGCCCAGGCCTCGGGCATCAACACCAACACCATCGTGGCCGTGACCTGGGTGATCGCCGGCGGGCTTGCCGCCATTGCGGGAACGCTCTTGTCGCTGGACGTCACCTTCAAGCCTGACTTGAGCTTCTTTCTGCTGCTGCCGATCTTCGCCGCTGCCATCGTCGGCGGCGTGGGCCACCCCTACGGGGCGATCGCCGGCGGCTTCGTGGTGGGCTTTGCCGAGACGCTTGCGGTATTCAACTGGAACGTGGTGCTGCGCCCGTTTCAGGAGCGCTTCCCCGCCTGGCTCGAGCTTCCCTCGAATCTCGCCTTCGTGGGCACCGAGTACAAGATTGTGGTGCCGTTTTTCATCCTGGTCGCCATTCTGGTCTGGCGCCCCACGGGCCTGTTCAAGGGCAAGGTGATCTGATGAACGATAAAACCGCTTCCTACACGCCCCGCGACACCACCGTGACCCGACGCTTTCCGCTGCGCGAGGTGGTGCTGTTCGCCGCCCTTCTGGTGGCGGTGCTCGGCGTCTACGCGCTGATGGGCGCGGCCTACAGCACGCGCATGCTGGTCGAGGCCGCCTGCTACGCGATCCTGGCCCTGGGCCTCACCATCCAGTGGGGCTACGCCGGGCAGTTCAACGCCGGCGTCATGGGGTTCGTCGCCCTCGGCGGGTTTAGCGCCATGCTGTTCAGCGTGCCGGTCAACGACGCCTTCTGGGGCACGGAG
>NZ_JAMZBD010000185.1:0-5847 GCF_024158685.1 Halomonas sp. 707D4
CGCCCGGCCGATGCCCGCCGATGAGGTGCCCGGCTGGCTGCGCCGCTGGCCCGAGCGCCGCGAGTGGCAGGCGCTGGCGCCGCTTGGCGCCGGCTCGCGGTAGCGCCTGGCCATGCCCTCCATCGACGTGATTCTCGATTTGAGCGCCAGCGAATGCCTGGCGCACTACGAAGGCCGCTACCAGGGCGTGCGGGCGCGCAGCGTCGACGGGCGCTGGGTGGCGTTTCCCGCCGAGGCGCTGCGCCGCGTGGTGGGCCGCGACGGCGTTCGCGGCGTGTTTCGACTTACCTTCACCGACCAGGGGCGGTTCAGCGCCATCGCTCCCGTATCGAGCCCGTCATGACCCCTTATCACCCTGATGACCCCGCGCCGATGAGCCTCGACACCCTGGTACTTCGCGTCATCCCCGACCTCAACCTGGCCGAGACGCTGGTCGGCAATACCCTGACAAGCCTGATCGACAGCGCCAGCGACCCGCTCGACGTGCTGTGGCGCAGGCAGCAGCAGGAGCGCTTTGCCCTTGCCGTGTATCGGCTGCGGCTGATTCTGGAGGCGCTGCTCGAGCGCTACCGCCTAGATGTCAACGCGCTGCTCGCCGACCCCCGCCACCGCCCGCCGGCGCTGTTGCTCAAGGACGACGAGGTGGCCGCCATCGACGAGGCCATCGCCATCTACCGCCACGTGCGCGCCTTCCAGCGCGGCGAGCGCCGCGACCCGGTGGCAAACGCCCCGCGCTGACTCCCCTGGCATCGAAATTGCTTCTATAATGCGACACTCGCCCGGGGATCACCCGCCCCGGGCGCTCGCCACCGCCTACCCGGCCGGCGGCTTTCGATCCGGAGATAACCCATGTCTACCTCGCCCGTTACCTTGATGGTGGCCCGCCGCGTGGCCCACGGCCGCTATCACGACTTCCACCGCTGGCTCAACGAGGGGCGCGACCTAGCCGCGGACTTTCCCGGCTACCTCGGCTCCGGCGTGCTCGCCCCGCCCCAGGGCGACGACGAGTACCAGATCGTGTTTCGCTTCGCCGACCCCGACACCCTCGAGACCTGGCAGCAGTCCGCCTCGCGCAGCGGCTGGCTCAAGCGCGGCCAGGGCCTGTTCGACTCGCCCAGCGAGCAGCGGGCCACGGGCCTCGGCGCCTGGTTCCACATGGACGGGGTCGAGCCCACCCCGCGCTGGAAGCAGGCGGTGGCGGTGTGGCTGGCGTTCTTCCCCATCTCGCTTGCCTTCCAGCTGCTGTTCGGCGGCTGGCTCGCCGGCTGGCCGCTGGTGCCGCGCGTACTGGCCAGCACCCTGGTGCTCACGCCGATCATGGTGTTCGTGTTCATCCCGCTCTCCACCCGGCTGCTCGCCCCCTGGCTTCAAGGCCAGTGGTCGCCACGGGACCTGCTGGCGCGTTGGTGGCAAACCCGGCGCACCTAGGCCACGCTGTGAACGTCACCCATCGCCGCCAAGGAGCGATCATGATCCAGGTACATCATCTCGAGAAATCCCGTTCGCACCGGGTGATCTGGCTGCTCGAGCTGCTCGGGCTCGAGTACGACGTGAAGGTCTACCGGCGCGACAAGCACATGCAGGCACCCAAGGCGCTGCGTGACGTGCATCCGCTGGGCAAGTCACCGGTGATCACCGACGGCGAGCTGACCGTGGCCGAGTCCGGGGCGATCGTCGACTACCTGGTGCAGCGCTACGGCGACGGGCGCCTGCAGCCGAATGCCGACGAGACCCGCGAGTGGGTCGACTACCGCTACTGGCTGCACTACGCCGAAGGCTCGCTGATGCCGCTTCTGCTGATGAGCCTGGTCTTTGGCCAGATACCCAAGCAGTCGCCGGCGCTGGTGCGCCCGGTCGCCAAGGGGATCAGCGCGGCGATCCGCGAGCGCTTTCTCGACCCGCAGCTCGACCGTCACCTCGACTTCATCGAGGCGCACCTGGCCGAACAGGGCAGTTTCGGCGGCGCGTGGCCAAGCGGGGCCGACGTGCAGATGAGCTTTCCCATGCTGGCGCTGAAAGGCACCCGGTCGCTGTCACGCTACCCGGCGATCGACGCCTACACCCGGCGGCTCGAAAGCGACCCCGCCTGGCAGCGCGTGATCGACCGGGTGGGCCCGCTGGATCTTCCCGAGCGCTGAGCCGCGCGACTCACCCCAGGGCAGCGAAGCTGCCCGCGTTGAGCCACAGGTGCACCAGGATGCTCGCCACATAGCCCAGCAGGATCACCGGCGCCCAGCGCAGGTGCCCCATGAAGGTGTAGGCGCCCCGGGCCTGGCCCATCACCGCGACCCCCGCCGCCGAGCCGATCGACAAAAGGCTTCCGCCGACGCCGGCGGTCAGGGTGATCAATAGCCACTGGCCTTCGGACATGGCCGGCTGCATGGTGAGCACGGCGAACATCACCGGGATATTGTCCACCACCGCCGAGACCACGCCGAGGGTGACGTTGGCCCAGGTCGGGTTCCAGCCGCTGTAGAGCGCTTCGGACAGAAGCCCCAGGTAGCCCATGAACCCGAGTCCGCCCACGCACATCACCACGCCGTAGAAGAACAGCAGGGTGTCCCACTCGGCGCGCGCCACGCGATTGAACACATCGAAGGGCACCACGCTGCCCAGCTGCTCGAGCTTCTTGTTGTCGCCCAGGCGGCTGTAGCGCTCGCGCTTGCGGGCAAGCGAGCGCGGCAGGCTCTTGCGCAGGTAGAAGCCGAAGAACTGCAGATAGCCAAGCCCGGTCATCATGCCCAGCACCGGCGGCAGATCCAGGAGCGTATGGCAGGCCACCGCTGTTGCGATGGTCAGCAGGAACAGCGCGATGATGCGCCGCGCGCCGCGCTTGAGCATCACCTCCTCGTGGACGCTTGCCGGTTTCTGGTCCTTGATGAACGCGCTCATGATCAGCGCCGGCACCAGGAAGTTGACCAGCGCCGGCAGAAACAGGATGAAGAACTCCTGGAACTCGAGAATGCCCGCCTGCCAGACCATCAGCGTGGTGATGTCGCCGAAGGGGCTGAAGGCGCCCCCGGCGTTGGCGCCCACCACGATGTTGATGCAGGCCAGGTTGATGAAGCGCTTGTCGCCCTCGGCGACCTTGGTGATCACCGCGCACATCAGAAGCGCGGTGGTCAGGTTGTCGGCGACCGGCGAGAGCAGAAAGGCGAGCCCGCCGGTCAGCCAGAACAGGGTGCGATAGTTGAACCCCTTGCGCAGCATCCAGGAGCGCAGCGCATCGAACACCCGCAGCTCCTCCATGGCGTTGATGTAGGTCATCGCCACCAGCAGGAACAGCATCAGCTCGGTGAACTCCAGAAGCGTCATGCGAAACGCGTACTCCGAGGTTTCCGACAAGCCGTTCTGCACGTAGACGAAGCCGATCAGCCCCCAGATCACCCCCGCCGCCACCAGCACGGGCTTGGACTTGCGCATGTGGATCTTCTCTTCGAGCATCACCAACGCGTAGGCCACCACGAACACCGCCAGGGCGAACAGGCCGATCCCGGTCGTGGTCAGGTCGAGCTCCCCGGTGATCGCCAGCGCCGACGGTGCGAAGGCGAGCAGCGCGCAGGCCAATACGAAAAGCCGGCCACGCGTGCATCGTGGCCGGCCGGGTTTGCTGTCGAGCAAAGGCATAAGGCATTTATCCTATAGACGTTGTAATAGGCGGGAATAAGCAAAGTCAGTTTAACAATCGCGCCTTTACGCCAATACGGAATAAAACCGAACAAAGCCCCCTTGGGGCGGCGTCGAGACGTCTTTTTTTAGGAAATTAATCGTTTCGCTAATAGCCTTTGCCACCCGGGGGTGGCATACCTGCAGGAGGCGTTAGCCATTGGTCGAAGCCGGCACGCCTCTGGCTGCCCGGGGGGAGCTGCCGGGCGCGGCGCGCCGTGGTATGTTAGCCCTGCAAGGCCCGCCCCGGGCCACTAAAACGAGACCCCCTCGACGGGGGCTGAACATACGAAGGACGCCCATGCGCTACTCGATTCGCTCTCTTCATCGCGCGCTGACGCTCTCGGTCGCGCTGCTCACCACGACCACGCTCGCGTTTTCCGCCCAGGCGCAGACGCGCATCACCTATAAATCTTCCTCGGCCGGAACGGCCTACTATCAGATGGGCGTGGAGCTTTCTGAAGCGATCCGTGAGGAGACCGACGACGCCATCGTCCTGACGCTCGAGGAGAGTCAGGGCTCGGTACAGAACGTCATGGAGGTGATGGCGCGCCAGGGCAACTACGTGTTCACCACGCCGCCGGCGCTGGTCGAGCAGGCGATGCAGGGTGAAGGGCCCTTCGCCGAGCGCCAGAGCCCGCGCTTTCAGGAGATCCGCGGACTGTTCCCGATTCCCTCGATCACCATGCACTTCGTCATCGCCGGCGATCACGGCACCGCCGGGGTCGAGGCGCTCGCCGACAAGCACGTGCTGATCGGCCGCGGCACCTATGGCGCCCGCGAGGCGCAGCGCTACCTCGAGCTGTTCGGGCTGGACGGCGACGTGCGCATCGCCGACGCCGCACTCGGCAGCGGCCCGGACGCGCTGAAGAACGGCCAGATCGACGCCTTCGTCACCGCCAGCTCCTTTCCCACGCCCAACGTGATCGAGATCGCCGCCAGCATGCCGATCACCCTGGTGAGCCTGACCGACGAGCAGATCGAGCAGACCGGGTCCACGGCCCAGGTGATTCCCGGCGGCACCTACCCGGGCGTCGACGAGGACGTGCAGACCACGTCGCTGCCGGTCATGGCCTTCACCACCGCGCAGATGGACGACGAGACCGCCTTCGCGCTCACCAAGGCCTTCTGGGAGCGGCGCGATGCCATGGCCGAAGAGGCCGCCTGGTGGGGCGCCATCACCCCGGACATGCTCGCGCAGATGACCACGCTGCTGCACCCCGGCGCACTGCGCTACTACGACGAAGCCGGCATCGACATTCCCGACGCGCTGCGCTGATTCCTCCTTCTTGCATCCCCTCGCAGGGCCCGCCTGCGGGGGGATTTCGTCGATAGGCACCTTCGATGCAGGCTCCTTCTGATACTTCCCTCCATCCGGCGCGCCCCTGGGCGAGCGGCTGGGTGGCCCTTGGCGCGGCGAGCGTCGTCTTCCACCTTGGCCTGGTGTTCTACGGCCTGGCCCCGGCGCTGGTGAGCCGACCGCTGCACATGGCGCTGTTGCTGCCCTGGGTGCTGGTCTACATGGCGCGCACGCGACTGCAGCGCGCAAGCGGCTGGCTGCTGACGCTTCTGGGCGTGGCGGCCTGCGGCTACATCGCCTTCAACGAGCCGGCGCTGGCCAACCAGTACGGGTTCATCGATACGCACCTGCAGATGGCCATCGGCGTGTTCCTGATCCTGCTGGCGCTGGAGGCCGCGCGCCGGGCGATCGGCTGGCCGCTGCCGCTGGTGGCGCTGATCGCGCTTGCCTACGGCGTGTTCGGCGAGCACGTGCCCGGCGCCTTCGGCCATGCGGGCATTCCGCTGCCGAGCCTGGTGGGCACCTTGACCATCGCCGAAGGCGGGCTCTGGGGGTCGCTGACCGGCGTGAGCGTCAGCGTGGTGGCGATCTTCGTGATCTTCGGCGCGGTGCTCAACGCAGGCGAGGCGGGGCAGGGGTTCATGAACCTGGCCTCCGCCATCGCCGGGCGGCTCACCGGCGGCGGGGCGAAGGTCTCGGTGATCTCCTCGGCGCTGATGGGCTCGATCTCGGGCTCGGCATCCGCCAACGTCGCCTCCACCGGGGCGATCACCATTCCCTCGATGGTCCGGCTTGGCTATCCGCGCTCGCTTGCCGGCGCCGTGGAGGCGGTGGCCTCCTCCGGCGGGCAGATCATGCCGCCATTGATGGGGGCCGGGGCC
>NZ_JAMZBD010000186.1:0-5836 GCF_024158685.1 Halomonas sp. 707D4
CAGCGTCGCCAGCAGGAGACTCGCGGCGAGCCCCGCCCCGGCCGCCGCCCGCCACAGGCCGATGCGATTCCAGATTCCCCCCCGTGGCGCTGCTGCGCTTGCGCCTGACGCCTGGAGGCTGCGCTCTATGCGCGGCCAGAGCAGGTCACTCGGGGCGAGCGGCTCGGTGAGGGCGTTGTAGGGAAAGAAGCGCTCCTCCCACCCGGCCACCGCCTGCTCAAGGGCGGGGTCCTTCTCGAGGCGCGCCTCGAAGGCGCGCCGCTCGGCATAGGAGAGCGTGCCCAGCACGTATTCGCCGGCCTGGGCGTGCCCTTCGTCGTGTCGATGAGTGGCTGTCATGCCATGCACTCCCGTAGACGCACCAGACTGCGCTTGATCCAGGCCTTCACCGTGCCCAGAGGCGCGCCGGT
Organism: Halomonas sp. 707D4; assembly: GCF_024158685.1. Lineage (NCBI taxonomy): Bacteria > Pseudomonadati > Pseudomonadota > Gammaproteobacteria > Oceanospirillales > Halomonadaceae > Halomonas > Halomonas sp. 707D4. Next base: position 411 of record NZ_JAMZBD010000186.1, read on the forward strand.
CTGGGCGGCGATCTCCGCATGGCTCAGGCCATCGACGTAGGCGTGAAGCACACAGTTGCGCCGCTCGGCCTCGAGCTCCTTCAGGCACTCGTCCATGCGCTGGCCGGTCTGCCAGTCGAAGAGGTCCGTCGCTGGCGCAGAAGGCGCGTCCTGATCGTCGGACACAGGCGCCTCCACGTCGCCCACCACTTCCCGCTCGCGCCGGCGAATGGCGTTGAGCGCCAGGTGGCGGGCGATGCTGAAGATCCAGGTGCGGGCCGACCCCCGTTGTGGGTCGAAGGTGCTGGCGCGCTGCCAGATGTTGATGAAGGCATCATGGACGATATCCTCGGCCATGCCGCGCTCGCGGGTGATGCGAAAGACCACGCCGAGCATGCGCGCCCCTTCTTCGCGGTACAGGGCATGCAGCGCATCCTGGTCGCCGCGCGCGCAGCGATCGAGCATCGCCGCACAATCGAATTCCCGGGTCTTGTCGGACACAGTTTCGCTCCCTCGTGACGCGCCGCCCCACCCTCGCGTGCGCCGAGGTAGCATAACGAGTAAGGGCCCGCAGTACGAGCCCTTGGTTTAATTAGGCGGCTACCGAGCCGCCCTTTCATCGCGCCGGGCTTATTCGGCGGACCAGAAGATGTAGTCGGCCTGGTAGGTGACGATGGCGATCGCGCCTTCGTGGTCGGCATCGCAGGCCATGTCGGGCGCCACGCCGCCTTCGGTGTTCAGGCGCTGGATGTAGCTCACGCCGCTCATGGCGCCATCCCCTTCGGCCGGGTTGGCTTCGACCAGCTGAAGCGGAATGTTGCCGTCACCGTTGGCGGCAGTGGCGAGCTCGGTGCCGGTCACCTTGGAGCCGTCCATCGCTTCCCAGGTGGCGGGCGGGCCGTAGTAGCTGCCTACCTGGGCGCCTTCGCCGTCGTTGAGGGCAGCACTCGGGCCCTTGAAGACCCAGGCGACGTCGCCGGCATCGTTGGTTTCGCACATGTACTTGATGGTACCCACGCCGACGGTCTCGAGCGCGACGCTGTTGCCGTCCGGTACCTGGACGTCCTCTGGCTCCTGCGCCAGGGCAGCGTGACTGAAGGTTGCAAGCAAGGCAGTGGCTAACGTGGCACGGGTCAGGTGTTGGATAGTCATTTCAGTCTCCTTGGGGTTGTCGTCAACCGCGCCTGACGGCGGCTGTACGGGGAATACCCGCGAGAGGCGACATTGGATGCACTTTTTTCGAATTTTTTTACGCCGCCCGTTTTCTGGTCACTGTCGGGTCTTCTCTTTTATAGTCGAATGACGCCTATAGTCGAATGACGCCTTCGGTACCCTTTCGCCCCAGGAGCCTCGAATGCCTTCACGCCCGACTCCGTCCACGCTGTCACGGCGCCGCTTTCTCGGCGGCCTGGCCGCTTCGACGTCGCTGATCATGCTGCACCCCTTCGCGGCGCACGCCTCGCCCCGTCAGGCGCACCTGCGGCTGATGGAGACCACCGACATCCACGTCAACGTGCTGCCCTACGACTACTACGCCGACCAGCCCAACGAGACCCTGGGCCTTGCCCGCACCGCCTCGCTCATCGACGCGGTGCGGGCCGAGTCGAGCAACTCGATGCTGATCGACAACGGCGATTTCCTGCAGGGCAATCCGATGGGCGACTACATCGCCTACGAGCGCGGCATGCGCGAAGGCGACCGTCATCCGGTCATCAACGCCATGAACGTGCTGGGCTACGACATCGCCACCCTCGGCAACCACGAGTTCAACTACGGCCTGGACTTCCTGTTCAAGGTGCTGGGCGGCGCGAACTTTCCCTTCGTCTGCGCCAACCTGACCAAGGGAGCACTGGCGAGCGACCCGCGCCACGACGAGCTTTTCCTGCGCCCCTACCTGATCAAGGAGAAGACCCTCGTCGACGGTGCCGGGCGCACCAGCAGCGTCAAGGTGGGTTTCATCGGCTTCGTGCCGCCCCAGGTCATGGTATGGGACGAAAAACACCTGGCCGGGCGAGCCGATACCCGCGACATCGTCGAGGCGGCCAACGCCTGGGTACCGGTCATGAAGGAGGAAGGAGCCGACATCATCGTGGCCCTGGCCCACTCCGGCATCGATGGCGCGCGAGCTGCCGAGCGCATGGAGAACGCCGCGCTCCACCTGGCCGGGGTCGAGGGCATCGACGCCCTCTTCACCGGCCACCAGCACCTGGTGTTTCCCGGGCCCACCGACTTCCAGCACATCGACGGCGTCGACCCGCGACGCGGAACGCTGCTGGGCAAACCTGCGGTGATGGCGGGCTTCTGGGGCTCGCACATGGGCCTGATCGATCTGCTGCTCGAGCGCGACGGCGGGCGCTGGCGCATCGTCGACTTCACCACCGAGGCGCGCCCGATCTACCACCGCAACGAGCGTCGCGAGGTGATCGCCGAGGTAGGCTCGAGCGCACCGGTGGCCGCAGCGGTCGAGCAGGACCACCGGGCCACGCTCGACTACATCCGCACGCCGGTCGGACGCAGCGCGGCGCCGCTGCACTCCTACTTCGCGCTGGTGGCGGACGACCCCTCGATCCAGCTGGTCGCCAACGCGCAGATCTGGTACATCGAGCAGATGCTCAAGGCCGGCGAGTACGCGGGCCTGTCGGTGCTCTCCGCCGCCGCGCCGTTCAAGACCGGCGGCCGGGGCGGGCCCAGCTACTATACCGACGTGCCGGCAGGGGACCTGGCCATCAAGCACGTGGCGGATCTCTACCTCTACCCCAACACCATTCGCGCCGTGGCGGTCAGCGGCGCGCAGGTTCGCGAGTGGCTCGAGATGTCCGCCGGCATGTTCCTCCAGGTGCCGGAAGGCGCCACGGATGCGCCGCTGCTCGACCCGGATTTCCCCTCCTACAACTTCGATGTCATCGACGGCGTACGCTACCGCATCGACCTGTCACAGCCGGCGCGCTATACCGCCGAAGGCGAGCTCGCCCACCCCGAGGCGCACCGGATCGTCGACCTGGAGTTCGACGGCGCGCCGATCGACCCCGAGCAGACCTTCGTGGTGGCCACCAACAACTACCGGGCCGGCGGCGGCGGCAACTTCCCGGGCATCGACCCGGACGTGGTCGTCTTCGTCGGCCCGGACACCAATCGCGACATCCTCGTGCGCTATATCGTCGAGCAGGGCACCGTCGACCCGGCGGCGGACTTCAACTGGTCCTTCAAGCCGATGCCGGGGACCACGGCGCTGTTCCAGACCGGCCCGGCAGCGGCAAATCACCTGGAGGACGTGGCCGGCAGCACCCACATCGAGGCCGCCGGCGACGGCGATAACGGCTTCGCCCTGTACCGCATCGCGCTTTGAAAGAAGCGGCGAGCGCACGAGCAACGAAAGCGCAAAAAAGAAAGGGGCGTGGCACCAGTGGTGTCACGCCCCTTTCGATACAGCGGTCGATCACCGCCCGAGGCAATGCCCCGGGCGTTGCGCCTACTGCGCCGTTTCGTGCATGGCGAGCGCGGTGTCCAGCATGCGGTTGGAGAAGCCCCACTCGTTGTCGTACCAGGCCATGATCTTCACCAGCCGGCCGTTGACGCGGGTGTGGTTGGCGTCGAAGGTCGAGGAGTGCGCGTCATGGTTGAAGTCGATCGACACCAGCGGCTGGGCGTTGACCGCCAGCACCTTGGAATTCGCCGCGGCCTTCTCGACGATGGCGTTGATCTCCTCTTTCGAGGTATCCCGCGAGGCGGTGAAGGTCAGGTCGACCAACGAGACGTTGATCACCGGCACGCGTACCGCCAGGCCATCGAGCTTGCCGTCGAGTTCCGGCAGCACCAGGCCCACCGCCGCGGCGGCGCCGGTCTTGGTCGGAATCATCGAGTGGGTGGCGCTGCGCGCGCGGTACGGGTCTGAGTGGTAGACATCCGACAGGTTCTGGTCGTTGGTATAGGCGTGAACGGTGGTCATCAGGCCGTTCTCGATGCCCACGGCGTCGTTGAGCGCCTTGGCCACCGGCGCCAGGCAGTTGGTGGTGCAGGAGGCGTTGGAAACCACCTTGTGCTCGGCGCGCAGGATGTCGTCGTTGACGCCGAACACCACGGTGGCGTCCGCATCCGGGCTCGGAGCGGAAATCAGCACGCGCGCCGCACCGGCCTCGAGGTGCTTGGCGGCGGCCTCGCGCTTGGAGAAGAGCCCGGTGCACTCCATGACCAGATCCACGCCCAGGGCTTTCCAGGGGAGCTTGGCGGGGTCGCGCTCGGAGGAGATCGCGATGCGATCGCCGTCCACGGTGATGCTCTCTTCATCGTGCTCGACGCTGAAGGGGAAGTGGCCATGCACGGTATCGTGGCGCAGCAGGTGGGCATTGAGCGACGCCTCGCCCAGGTCGTTGATCGCCACGACCTGGACCCGGTCGCGATAGCCGTTCTCGTAGAGCGCGCGCAGCACGTTACGCCCGATCCGGCCAAAACCGTTAATTGCAATCTTAATGCTCATGGGGCACCTCGCCTGGGTGATAGAAAATTCGTCGTAAGCCAGATCTATTACAAACTATAGAAATTCGGTAAATAAATTACAAAAAGGTAGTCACTGAAAGCCGTCGATAGCCGGCTGCGGCTTTGACCGTATCAAGAGCGACAGTCCGAGACCGAATATGTAGTAAAATTACTATAAAAAAGCTATCGTAGTCCAACAGTTAATTGTCGCCTTCACCCCGACTGACATCATGCATTCGCGCGCGTTCGCGTCGACCAAGGAGTCGCTTTCATGAGCACTACCGCCCCCTATACTCCCCTGCGCCGTACCAAGATCGTGGCCACCCTGGGACCGGCCAGCGACCGCCCCGGCGTGCTCGAGAAGATGATCCAGGCCGGCGTCGACGTGGTGCGACTCAACTTCTCCCACGGCAGCGCCGAGGATCATCGCCGCCGGCTCGAGCAGGTGCGCGAGATCGCCGCGCGCCTCAACCGAAGCGTAGCGGCGCTGGGTGACCTGCAGGGTCCGAAGATTCGCATCGCGCGGTTCGAGGAAGGCGCCGTGCATCTCAACGTCGGTGATGCTTTCGTGCTGGACATGGCCCTCGATGGCCAGGCCGGCAGCGCCGAGCGCGTGGGCTGCGACTACAAGGCTCTGATCGACGACGTCGCCCCGGGCGACCGGCTGTTGCTCGACGACGGTCGCGTGGTGCTCGATGTGACCACCATCGAAGGCCAGGAGGTGCATACCCGCGTGCACGTGGGCGGCAAGCTCTCCAACAACAAGGGCATCAACAAGCAGGGGGGCGGACTTTCGGCGCCGGCGCTGACCGACAAGGACAAGGAGGATCTCAAGACCGCCGTGGCGATCGGCGTCGACTACCTGGCGGTGTCGTTCCCGCGCAGCGCCGAGGACATGATCGAGGCCCGCGCGCTGCTCGGCGAAGAGGGCCGCGAGATCGGCCTGGTCGCCAAGCTCGAGCGCGCCGAGGCGG